>JABUUG010000058.1:18577-21991 GCA_021443285.1 Bacteroidaceae bacterium | reverse complement strand
TTAAAGACATTACCTGTTTGGGGTTGTTCAGTTATTTATCAGAGAAAAAGTCATTTGTCTTTAACTCCCTTAACTCCTATTTATACCCACAAACCTCGCTTTCCATCATTCCCAGCCTTGTCTGCTCATAGCCGCCGAGGTCGGCTATCACCTTCTCCACAACCACACCCGGGCGGTCGTGAGAAATCCTTATGACATGGCGTTTCTGCGACGGGCTTGTGTTAGGACAGCGGAAGACCACCTCGTTCACGCGGCTGCAGCCCGTAGGGTACATCAGGTCGTACTTATGGTCCCAGTTGAAGTTGTGGTTTATGTTTATGCTGACAGGGCTGCCACCGTCAAGGCTCACACTGACGGTATGTCCGCCGGGGATGAACGGCATAGTGGCGGCAAAGACAACGTGAATGTCGATGCTGTCCGTCCTGACTTCCGCATCCGACTCATAGCTGTATGAAATCCATGCTCCATCGGGCATAGAGGTGTAGGGCATGAGCGACACACCGCAGCGCGTGCGCCCCAGCCCCGGTATGACCGTCCATACCGCCTTTTCTTCACCTTCTTCCGCTTTCTCCCCCGCTTTCGGAGCGTCAGCTCCGGAATACTCAAACGCGCGGTCTGCCTCCATCACTGCCACACCGTTCTTCGCCTTATACACAACACCCTCCATCGGGCTGGCAGGTCCATCCTTGACACTAACCCTCTTCACCTCCGGCATCCTGTTGAACTGCCGTGCGTGCCAATCGTCATAGCCGATATGCACCTGGTCCATCATGTGGTTCCACTTGCCGCCGGCTATGTTGCGGTTGTAGTCGTAGCACAGCATGGAGTCGCGCGCATAGCATTTCTCCACGCGCTCTGCCCATACGTTCGCCTCACGGTCGTTCAGGGCGGCGAGCTGCTTGTTCATCGCCTGCGAGTAGTACATGTCGTAGAGGTTAGCCATGGCCTGTATGGGGAAGAGCACCAGCTGCTTGTAGGCGTCCTTATGGCTGTCGGCGAGCGTAATATACTGCCGCAGGGCGCGTGTCTCGAGGGCGAGAAACTCGTCCCTCACTGCCTTCCATTCGCCCGACTGCAGGTTGTATGTCGCCGTGTCGAGCAGCTCCGCAGTCACCCTTGAAGCATAGCGGCAGTAGTCCATCAGCATGTCCGCCGTCTCGTCGGCATCCGCCTTGCCGTAAGCCTCCTTTCCGAAGGCATTCGTCATTTCAGCCCCTCCGAACTGCTGCATGCAGAAGTCGCTGGTGTATTGCTTCAGGTTGTTCACGCGGAAGGTTTCCGGGTGCCATGCCATCTCCATGAAGAAGTCTATCGGATACTCATGGGGCTTCACGTCGCCCACGTTCAGTATCCATATATTGCGCACACCGTAGTCGTAGGTCAGCTTCAGCTGCTCCCACATCTCGGTTATGGTCTGCATGGTGAGCCATTTGTTCGCTCTCGGCGCACCGTAATAGCCCACATGGTAGTACATGCCGTAGCCGCCCTTACGCTTCTTGTCGGTCAGCGATGGCACGCGGCGCACATGGCCGAAATTGTCGTCGCAGAGCATTATCGTCACGTCGTCCGGCACTTTTAGTCCCTTGTCGTAGTAGTCCATCACCTCGCTGTAGAGCGTCCACACCTGTGGCGTCTGTGCGGCGGGCCTGCCCGTTACGTCCTTTATTATCCTGCGCTGCGATGACAGTATGTCCTCCATGAGTCGGAAGTTCGCCTCTATGCTGCCCGCATCGGTCATTGGGCAGTCTTCCTCGCCGCGCATACCTATGGTTATCAGGCTCTCGTAGTTCTTTGTATTTTCTATACCCTCGCGGAAGAATTTCTTCACACCCTCGCGGTTTGTCATCCAGTTCCACTGCGCGTTGCCGTAGTTCTGCTTGTTGCGTATCCATTCCTGCTGCGACCGCTGCATGGGTTCGTGGTGGGATGTGCCTATCACTATCCCCCATTCGTCCGCCGTCTTCGGGTTCAGCGGGTCGTCCTCGTTGAAGCAGTTGCCCTCATAGCGGCCCTCGGCGTCTTTCAGTATAGGCACAAGCGGCTTGTACTCCTTGAACGAACCCCACATGGCGGGCCACAGGCAGTTGGCCTTCAGGCGGAGGAGCAGCTCGTAGAGGTGGGCGTACATCTTGGAGTTCAGTCCGCCGAACTTCTCCCTTGCCCATGCGGTCATCGAGGGGAACTCGTCGTTGATGAATATGCCGCGGTATTTCACTGCCGGCTCGCCGTCGGTGTATGTGCCTTCCTTCAGGCGTATGTCGTCGTGGCGTGCCACAGGCACGTCTGCCCACCAGTACCACGGGCTGACGCCTATCTGGCGGCTGAGCTCGTAAATGCCGTATATCGTGCCGCGCTTGTCGCTGCCCGTTATCTCCAGCCGGCTCTTCCCCACCCTTATCACGTAGCTCTCCCACTTGCCGTCGGGCTTTGTGCTGATGACAATCCTCGCTTTCTCCCGGTCTTTCGTGATGCCGGCATCTGCGCCGCACACCGCCTTTATGTCGGCAAGCAGGTTGTTGGCGGCTATCCTGACACCGTTCGGGGCATCGTCGCTGACATACACTGCCACCGACCCACCGGCATTGAGGTGCAGCCCGTCGTTACCCGAAAACACAGCAAACTGCTCTGCTCCGTACGCAGAACAGTTTGCCGATAAACCAATTATTATGATTAAGAGTATCCGGAACATCACTTCACAAACCTTACCTCGTATATCTCTCCTATCTGCTTGCCGGGCTTGGCAACAAACTTCACGCGCACCTGCTTCTTGTCTTTCAGCAGGTCGGCTGGTATGTCATACACCTCATGCACAAACTGCGAGATGCGGTACTTGCCCGTATTGTTCACAGAGCAGAGCAGGGCATCGTCTATATATATGTCGAACTCGTGGCTCTTCCATTCGCCCACGCCCCAGTATTTAAGGCGGAGCTTCAGGTCGGTCCTGCCGTCGGTGCCCATGAGGTAGCTGAAGAAGTGGCCGTCGCGCGCGTCGCGGTAGAACACGTTGTTGCTGTTGCCTGTGTATGAGTCGTCGGTCTCCATCTTGTGGTCGGTCTCAGGCTGCTGCTCGCCGGGCTGCACCTTGTCTATGGTACGTGCCTCCAGCTCCTGGCGCTCCTTCTCCTCGCGGGCGATGTCGTCGAGATACTTCTTGTAGTTGTTCTCGGTGAGTGCCAGCCAGTACATCATGTAGCGTGAGTCGTGTATCTCGAAGAATGGCTGCAGCTCGCCCTCTATCTTGTTCACCGTCTTTGTGGAGAGGGTGAAGTGGAGAGGCTTTCCTGCCACCGGTGTCATCTGTGAGGTGATGCCTGGTATGTCGTTGTTTATGAGTATCGGTGCCTTGTCTATCGGCAGTTTCGGTCCGCCCGCATATTGTCCGAAGCGGCTGTCGTCGGCTATCAGGGAGCTCAT
>JABUUG010000058.1:15058-16422 GCA_021443285.1 Bacteroidaceae bacterium | reverse complement strand
GGCTGTGCATCTGCTCCAAAGCCGTCCCACTCGTGCCAGAACTGAGGAAGGATAGCCATTGGATCAACCTCTTCAGACTTTGTAAGAACGATTTCGTCGATAGAAACATAGCCCTCCACATAGCCTGTCACTGCGCCAGACTCATCAGTTATTGCGCGTGATGTGAAATAGATAGAGTCAATCTTTGCAGAGTTCTTTGCATAGTCCTTGTAGCTGAGATTGTAGCGGCTACCGAACCACTCGTTGATTCTGCCGTTTACAGCATCGTGTACATAGAGAGTAGCACATGGGTCAGCAGTTCCCCATGGGTCTTCCTTGCCAGCAGGACCGAAAGTCTCGATAGAAGCAACCTCAGAGAAATCGATGGTCTTTGCACCCTCGCCTACTGCACGGAGATAGATGCGACCAGGCTCTGTACCTGTGAAATGGAAAGCATACTCGTTATCGTCCCACTCAACACCACCTTCACAGATGAGGTCTTCAGGATAGAGTCTGAACTGACCGTTCTCATCCCATGGAATCAAGTCCTGGGCATTAGCAGTTGTTGCGCCGAATACAGATACGAGCGCAAGCATCAGAAAAGAAGTAAATTTTTTCATAAAAATTTGGTTTTAAGTCCCAAGCCTGCCCCCCAATAAAGGGGAGCGGACAAGGGATAGTTAATAAAAAGGTTATTTGAAAATAAGTTTCTTGCCGTTAGATATATAGATATCGCCCTTCTTGAGGCTGCTGCGCAATAGGCGCTGGCCGGCAAGGTTGTAGCAGTCGTCGCTGCCCTGAGCCTTGTCATCCACGAGTTCCACTATTCCCGTAGAACCGCTGGGGGTGAGGGTGAAGTTGTCGAGATAGAAAGGATTTGCCTGTGTCGCAATGTTTGAGAACATCACTACATTGACACCTGCCTTAAGATCCACTTCCACATCCAGCTCCTTGACTGTCCATTCAGTGCTGCTGGTCTGCGGGAAGAGAGTGTTGCGCGACACAACCTTATTGTTGACCGTTACATTTATGCTCTTTACGTCAGCGGCAGGTGCGATATAGCGTATTGCCATCTTGTATGTGCCAGCCTCATCGATGCGGATGGTGTCGCGGAGCTTTGCTGCGCGGTTGGTACCCCAAGAGACGTAGCCAAGAGCCGTGAAGCCCTGGATGTCGCAGAAGGAGATGCCATCGCCGTTCTTGTCGACGTTCATGTAGTCGGCATTCTCAAGCTCATACTGGCGTGTGCCGGTATAGACTGGAGGAATGTCTGCGCCATGTGTCTTCTCGAATGTTGGTATTGCGGGACGGTCGGTGTTGTTGCCCTCGCACTTCACAGCTATGTCGAGCGGACCGTTGTGGGTAACGGTGAGGGTAAGCACGCC
>JABUUG010000058.1:5657-12882 GCA_021443285.1 Bacteroidaceae bacterium | reverse complement strand
CTGTCTGTGATAACCTTCACATAGTCGTCGCCCATGTAGTCGTTGAAGAAGAAGCAGCCTGTAGTGTCGTTGCCACAAGCAAGCTCGTTCTCAGCGGTGCGCTGCATATAGTCGTTGCTGTCGCTCATCGGGTTGGAAACAACAGTGAAGTCGGTCATGTTAGGAGCGCACCTCTCCATGAGAGCGTTTGCCCATGCGCCGAAGTTGACGCCGAGCGACTGTGCCTTCTCTTCTGGTGTCTTCTCTTCGTATCTGTCAGGCAGACCGGTGCTCCAGTCTATCTTTACATTGTCAATGTAATAGTATGAGTTGTTCACATTGACACCGACAGAAATGGTGAAGGAAGTCTTTGCCTTCTGCTCTTCGGTAATAGCTGCAGCTGTCAAATCGAGATTAATCAACTTACGTGCCCATTCGCCGATAGGGCAACCGAGCTTTTGAGGAGTATCGTTGGAGAAGTTCTGGCGTACACCATCCACGATGATGACGAACGGACGCTTCTGCGACTTGTCATCAACACAGAAGATGTCGAAGGAAATAGCCTTGAGGTCGCCAAGGGTATGACCGTCTTCGAGGGTAATGTCGAAGACCGGGTAGGTGTTCCTTGCCTTGTCTGTCTCAGAACCTATACGGAGCGCGTTGCTGCCCTTGCCTGCAGGGTCTTCCACAACGGTGGCTGAGCTACCACTTGTCATAGCGTATGTCTTTCCGACCTCATCGGTTGCGAAAGTGGATACAGCGATAGTACCCTGCTTGAAGTCGCCCTTGATGAACTTAGGACCGATGACATTAGAGAGCTGCAGCTTGTTGACGGTGTTATAGGCAATGGTCTTTCCACCGATAACGGCAGGAGACTCATTAATAACCATATCGCCGACAGTTACGAAGCTGCATGTGCCATCGTCTGCCACAGTGGCGGAATAGAGCATGGCATCGTTGTCAACAACTGCATCGAAGTTTGTCTTTGCGATGCTGTATGTAAGCCCCTTATTGACATAGTCAGCGGCATTGACACGCAGTCCGAACTGGAAGTTTGGGTTGGAGCCTTTGCTGACATAGCTTTTCAGCACATCGAGCCCGGCAAGCTCATTGGCTGTCTTGACGGCATCCGGCTCATCCATCTTGAAGTTGCACTTGTAGCCATCGGCGCAGGAAGCGAAGAAGCTGAGGGCAAGACCGCCAAACAGGGGAAGGGCCACGAGGCGCACCCCTGAAATGATATTTTTCTTGTTAAATCTTTTCATAGCAATAAAAAATTAATGTCTTTCCACACCGAATGTTGAACCACCATATACGTTGCGTGTACGCAGAACGAGAGTGTCTTTTGTCGCAAAGCTCAAGCCCTTTGACGCACACTCCATCTTATAGTCGAGGTAGAGGGCGTCGCGGTCTTTGCCACCGAGGCTCTTCTGCTCGCCCTTTGAGACGAACTTACCGCTACCGCTGGCAGTGGCGTCAGCATCTGCACAGGTGATGGTGAAGCTGTTGTCGTCAGCAAAGTTGAGCGTGAGGTTTACGGTAACGTTGTTGCCGTCCTTGTCCTTTACAGTAACAGGGAGGACATTCTTCTTGAAGCCTGTAGTGGTTACATCCACAACCTCGTCGTTCTCCACATACTGCTGGTGGCGGACGATAGTAGAGGTCTTGCCGTCGATAGTGGCGTTATCCACACCGCGGCGCAGATACTGTCCGTGCCATGGGTTGACGAACTTCACTGCATAGAGCACGAAGTTCTTGGGCTGTGTGGACCAGTGTGAGTCGTCTGTTAGAATCGGGTTGTCAACAGCCGCCTTTCCGCTGAGGATGGAGTCAGCGCCTACCACCTGTGTCATGCGTACAGGTATGACATAGCAGAGGTTCACGCTGTTGGGGTCGTTGAAGAACGCGTCTGTGAGCTGCACCTTAAGACCGCCCATTATCTTTCCCGAAGGGATGCTGATGTTCATGTCCGACTGTATGGTGTAGTAGTTGTCGGGCATCACCTGCACAGGGTTGACGGTGTTCTTGAAGTAGAGGTTATTGACGAGCGACTTGTCGAGCTCGCACTTGATGATTACGTCCTTGCGGTTGTCGTAGCCTCCACCCCATGTGGCGTTGATGTTCACGATGTGCTGGTTGTCGGTGGTGAGGTCAACGAACTCATCCTCTCCGAGCTCTACCGTGCGGTCGGCATACTGGTTGGCGAAATAGACGGTCTGGTAGTCGAAGTCCGGGAAGGTGTTGTCTCCGTTAGAGCAGGAAGACATCATACCTGCCCCGAGCATCAGGCTTCCACCAGTCAGGGGCAGAGCCATAACCATTGCCTTGCGGATGATATTTCTTATTTCCATATTATTATTTACTGTTTTACGATTTACGATTTACTGTTGGAGATAATTTCGGTTGTTTGGGTTATTCCGGGGGTTCAGGATGTTCCGGGTCTTCCGGACAGTCCGGTCTTTCCGGGATAACCAACAATCATCACTGGATTACCATCCCTTGTTCTGCTTAAGGTTGCTGTACTTCAGGATTTCCGAGTTGGGGATGGGCGCGTAGTTCATGTAGTCGCTGTAGTCGCGCTTCTCCACCTCAAAGATTTCGTATGTTCCGTCAGCCTTCCAGTTGATACCCTTCACGCTCTCTGTGAGGTTCTGCTTCCACCTGCGGAGATCCCAGAAGCGGAAGTTCTCGAAGCAGAGCTCCAGACGGCGCTCGTTGCGGATGAGCTGGCGCATCTGCTCCTTGCTCTGTGCACACTCGTCGAGGTACTCGTCGGTAGCGCCCTTGCAGATGCCGGCACGCTCGCGGATAGCCTTGATGATGTCGTAAGCGGTGAAGCCGTTGCCGCCGTCACCCTTCGGGCCGTAAGCCTCGTTGGCAGCCTCCGCATAGTTCAGGTAGATCTCTGTGTAGCGGACACGTGGAACGAAGTGTGCCTTTGTTGTTTCAGAACCTGACGTGCAGTTCACGTCCATACGGAGACGCTTCTTCATGTAGTAGCCGGTACGTGTAGAACGCTGAGCCTGGGTGTTAACGCCGTCAGGAGTCTTCTCCACAGTGCTGATAGTGGCATTGTTCACACCGATGTTCTTACTGCCGTTATATATAATATATGTGTTGAGACGCGGGTCGCGGTTGGCGTATGGGTCGGCAGCGTCATAGCCTGACTTGGCGGAAGTGATAGGGTAGCCGTTAGCCATTGGGAATGCTTCCACAAGGTTCTGTGAAGGATTCATGCGTCCGTTACCGTTGAGCGACGGAGGCAGGTTGTCAGACTCGTAGGAGTTGTTGGTTGCCACATTGTCGCGCCAGATGATTTCAGCCGGGTTTGAACCAGCGGAGAGCTTGTCTGCGATAGAAGCTGCATAGTACTCAACAGCACCCTTTGCGATTCCCGGAACACCGCCGTTCTCCTTCAGCAGGTCGGCAGCGGTCTTTGCTGCTTCAGCCCATGTTACAGAGTTGGCGAAGCCGTCGCTGGCAGCAAGGAGGGTCAGGCGCGAACGATAGGCGCGGGCGATTCTGCCGCTGACGAGCAGGCGGAAGTTCTTACCCATGGTTCTGTTGTAGATGTCCACGCTCTTTGTATATTGCGTGTACTTTGCAGGCACTGATTCAGCGTCCTCATAGTCCATAGGGAGGATATCAATGGCCTTGTCGAGGTCGGCGAGAATCTTATCCACGCACTCCTTGAACGGCAGACGCGGTGTGTTGAAGTCATCGTTTGCGCCGAGGTATTTCTCCAGATAAGGCACACCGAGGAGGTTGCCCTCTGCGTCGTAGCCCGCATGGGCACGGAGCAGCTGGTAGTGGAGGATGGCTCTCATGCCGTAAGCCTCGCCGCGCATTCTGACGGCAAGCATGGCAGCACGCTCCTCATCCTCTGACCACTTCACCTCGTCCATCTTCTCGAGGAACTGGTTCACATACTGTATTCCCGCATAAGCTGAAGTCCACTCGATGATGCCCGTCCACAGTGTGGAGGTCCATCCGCCGGTAGCCATTGTGCGGAAAGCATTGCTGTTCTCATTCACTACCGCATCGTCGGTAGCATATTCTGTATTCAGGTAGTTGTTGGACAAAGCACTGTATGACCTCGTAAGGAAGCCCATCGCAAAGTCCGGCTCAACATTCATCTGACTGACCTCCTTGAAGTTCTCCTTTGCGGGAGTGAAAAGGTCGTCGCAACTGCTCAAAGCCAGAACGCCGGCAGCTAATATGAATAGTATTTTTTTCATAATCTTATTTACAATTTACTATTGGAAAAGATTTGATTACCTGACTATCTGACTATTGGTATATTTCTATCTCAACCATCAAATAATCATTAACCAACACTTACATGTTCACCTTGAAACCGAAATAGAAACTGCGGTAGTTAGGCTCGGCGCCCACTGCCATCTCCATGTACTCACGTTCCTTTGCGAACATCACCAGGTCGTTGCCACCGGCGTAAACGCTCAGACCCTTGATGAAGATGTGGTCGAAGATAGACTTCGGGAGGTCGTAGGTGAGCTGCACGTTGTTCAGAGTGAATCTGTCTGTCTTGTACATCCAGAAGGTTGAGTTCTGGAAGTTGTTGGTGCCATCGCCTGCTGTCAGGCGCGGGTAGGTTGCTGTTGCAGCCGTAGCCTCTGTCCAGCGACCGAGGACAACCTCCGAGAACTTGCTTGTTCCACGGTTCCAGTAGTAAGAGTTGTTCTTGTAGCCGTAAGCGCCTGTCTGGCCGTTACCGGCGATGAAGAGGGTGAAGTTCTTCCACTTCACTGTGGCATTGACACCGAAGGTGAAAGGAGCGGCCTCCCAACCCATCTTGCCAAGGTCTTTCTGGTCCTTGGAGTCGATAACGCCGTCGCCGTTGAGGTCTGAATACTTCAGGTCGCCCGGGCGTACCGTACCACCGAATGTCTGCTTCGGCGAGTTGTCAATCTCTGCCTGGCTGTTGAAGAAGCCTTCGCAGACATAACCCCAAGAGGCGTCAAGAGCGTGGTCTTTTCTGTAGAGGTAGTCGCCTTCCCAGACCTCATCGCGTGTGAGAGCCTTAGAGGCATATACCATGCCGGAGAAGCCTACGCCAACCTCCCAGTCGCCGAACTTCTTGTCCATTCTTGCTGTGAAGTCGAAGCCTGAACGGCGGTCCTCGTTATAGTTCTTCCAAGGCAGGAAGTTGCCGAGACCCGAATTGTAGAACGAAGGATAGATAGTGCTTGAGCCCTGTGTGAGCAGACCGCTTGTTGTCTGGTTGAAGTAGTTGAAGTTGAACTTCAGCATACGGTTGAACAACGCTGCGTCGAGACCTACGCGGAACTCCTTGCGGTGGATGAATGTCAGCTCGTCGTTGGCACCCTTTCTTGAAGATGCTGTAGAACCACCGACTGAACCGTCAGCCCACTGATACCAACCGTAGCTTGGTCCGAACTGGTAGTCAGCCTTGTACATATAGTAGTCGGAAATGTCGAGGTCCTGTGCGAGGTTTGCATAAGAAGCTGTAATCCTCAGGTCGTCGAGCCATGTGGCGTTCTCCATGAACTTCTCGTTGCTCAGACGCCAACCCAGTGTGACTGTCGGAGAGAAGGCGTTGCGCTTGCCCTCAGCCAGTTTTGCAGAGTGTACGACGTTGCCGCTGAAATCGACATAGTACTTGTGAGCGTAGTTGTAAGCAGCACGGATACCGAGGTTCACGTTGCTTGTGCGGTGGTATGCACCTTCGCCCGAGTGGTTCGAGTCGGCAGAATACTGCTGCTGGTAGCCCCAACCAACGAGGTTGGCAGAGACGTTGTGATTCTCAGCGAATGTGCGTGCATAGTCGAACTGTGCGCTGAACATCATGGTCTGGTGGTATGTCGCCTGACCTACATACTCACTTGTAGAAGACTTGTCCTCGTTAATCTTGTTGAGGCCGACAATCATGTCCTTACCGTTGATTGTTCCCCATGTAGGCTGATATACGGCGTAAGGCAGTGCATAAGCCTCTGAGAAGTGGGTGTTGTAGTCCACGCTGAAGGCAGTCTTGAAGGCAAGACCTTCGGTGATGCCGCTGAGGTCTGCGCGTACAGCAACATCGAAGAGGAACTTGCGGTACTTCTGGCGGGTGTAGCCGGCAACGAGCGCCTCTGAGAGGGCATTCGACTGATATGATGTGGAACCGCCGAGGAGGTACTGACCATCAATAAGGTGGTTGCTGGTTGCGATATAGTCCTGTATAGTGGCGTTGTTCGGGTCCATCATGCTGATAGGGAGCAGTGGAGCGAACTGGCCTTCAAGGTTTGTACGCATAGAGGCGGCATTGCCCCAATAGTCGCCACGACCGGTGTTGTAGTCGTTCACGATAACGGCAGCGTTTGTCGATGCTGTGAGCCACTGTGCCAGTGTCATGTCGACATTACCGCGCACGTTGAAAGTGAAGTCCTTGCCGTTCTCATGCTCTCCATACTTGATGAGGCTGTTGTTGTAGTCCACGGCAAGGTTCAGATAGTAGCGTGTCTTCTCCGTACCTCCGTGTACCTCAGCTGTAGCGTTTACATTGAACTTGCTGCTGCGCAGGTAGTCCTTGCTGTAGAAGTCAACGCTTGGGTAGCGGTATGGGTTAGTGCCGAGCGAGGCGTTGTAGATGGTGGCATCGTCATACAGCGGTGTCATGCCATCGTTTGTACGTGCCTCGTTATAGAGGTTCATATAGCAGTCGGAGTCGAGGTATTTGGGGAACACCTTTGGGAAGCTCCATCCCACATTACCACGCACGTCTATGCTGAGTGGCGACACCTTACCACGCTTTGTGGTGATAAGTATGACACCCTTCGAGGCACGGCTGCCGTAGAGGGCCACAGCTGCCGCATCCTTCATTACAGTAACACTCTCCACCTCGGATCCTTTTACCATGCTGGCATCGCGAGGCACACCGTCGATAAGCACCAGGGCACCCTGTCCCCAGATGTTACCGTTGTAGCCGCCAATATAGCTGCTAACGTTTGACAATGAACCGTTGTTGGCAGTCTTCTTGCTCAACTCTGACATATTGACGGACGAAACAGCATATACCAAATCTTCCTTTGCGACTTTTCCGAAAGCCACATTTATCAGACTGTCCTCTGTTTCCCCCTGTGCCAATACAGACGAAGAGCACAGCGACAGGGCAAGAGCCATACAACCGATATATATTTTTCTTTTATCCATTTTCTTATTTTCTATTGCACGATTTACAATTTACTATTGGAGATAATTTGATTATTCAATCATTTGATTATTC
>JABUUG010000058.1:0-5499 GCA_021443285.1 Bacteroidaceae bacterium | reverse complement strand
GAACGGCATTCTCCGTTGAACCGGGCTTGAAGCCAGGGCCTCTGTCAAACTGGAATCCGGTCTTCAGAGTGTAAGGACGCTTGTTGATGAGCATCCAGCGGCGAAGGTCGTGGAAACGCATTCCCTCGAACGCCAGCTCAACAGCGCGCTCGCGACGGACCTCGCTGAGGAAGCTCTCTGTGTCGCCTGTGAACTTGGGGAGCACGGGGTCAACACCCGCACGACTGCGGACCGTGTTTATGGCGTCTTCGGCTGTCAGCGAACCTGCTCCTGACACGTTTGCCTTTACGCCGTAACCTACAGCGGCAGCCTCAGAGAAGAGGAGATATACGTCGGCAAGACGCATAAGGCTGAGCACACAGGCGAAATTGTCGCGGACATTACCGTTGTGAACAAGCTTCAGACACAGCTTCGCGTTCATCAGACCGGTGTAGCAACCCTTCTGTGGGTTGGCGCCTTCACGGTCCTTACCACCGGTGCAGAGGTCTGCGTTAGCGCCCTGTCCGCCTGTACCGCAGAACTCACCGTCGATGATGAAGTCCTTGTAGAAGCGCGGGTCGCGGTTAGCCCATGGATATTCCGGGTCGTAGCCTGACTCCGGGTCTTTCTTTGTGGCGTCTGCGATAGGATAGCCGTTTTTCATACCGAAATAGGTAGAGTAGTTGGCTGTAGGCCAGCACTTGATACCGGCGGAGATGTGGCTCTGCGGACGGAAGTCGGTGTTCATGTTCCATGCCCAACGACCCTGGTACTGAGTGATGTTCTCCTGAAGGATAGCCTCCTTTACGCCGGGGATAGCCTTCGACTGGAATACCACGCAGAGGTCGTTGTACTGATCCATCGGTGCAAGCTCGTAACGGTTGTTCACCCTGTTGAGCTCGAGAGCCTGTCCGAGTGCCTCAGCGCCACGCTTGCAGAAGTCTGCGTCATACTTGGCATAAGCATTGTCGCGGCCGTGCGACTCCCAGTTCATAAGTGGAGATCCAGCCCAGAGGAGCACCTTGCCCTTGTATGCGAGAGCCATAATCTTGTTGGCGCGCATATTGTTGTTTCCGAGGGTTGTCTTTCCGTAAGGCTCGTTGTCCCAGTCGATTGGGAGCAGCGATGCAGCCTTGTCGAGGTCGGCAGCGACCTTCTCTGCACACGCCTGCCATGTCTCGCGTGGGAGAGTAGGGTTCTGGTCGGCAGGTAGAGCCTTGTCCATGTATGGCATTCCTCCCCACCACTCCATGAGCATGTAGTAGAAGAATCCGCGGAAGAAGTAGAGCTGTCCCTCTATAACGTTCTTTTCAGCCTGAGTGGCATCCTGAAGGTTTGCCAGCTGCTCCAGACCGATGTTTGCCTTACGTATGGCATACCAGGAGATTTTCCAGAGGTTTGCCTTGTCAGACTTTTCTGCGCTCGAGCCGCTACCTCCACGCCATGCCGACGGGTAAGAGTAGTAGCAGGTGGTGTATCCCCAGAAGTCGCCGTAGTCAACGCTGCGTGCGAACAGACGGGTCTCCTGTGGCTCCCAGTAGTCGTCCTCACCATAGTTGAAGCAGGTGTGGTAGTCGTTGTTCGACACTACAGGAATACAGTTGTACAGCTCTTCAACGAAACCCTGGAAGTTTCTGAAGTTCTTGTATGGGGTGCTTTCATCGATATCGCTGTTAGGCGCCTTGTCGAGGTATGCCTTGCAGGAGGTCATACCCACGCCTCCCATCATGAGCGGGAGTGCAACGAACAGGGCATCGCGGAGGATATTCTTTATATTTGGTCTTTTCATATTGTCTCTTCTCCTATATTATTATAATGTAATGTCGAAACCGAGGTTGAAGCGTCTCATGGTTGGATAGACACCATCGCCGGAGCTTCCACGCTCGCAGTCGTCAGGCATCTTCGACCACATGAAGAGGTTGTTACCGTTGAGATATACGCGGAGCGTGTTGATACCTGCCTTCTTGAGCCAGTTGCCCTTCATGGTGTAGGCTATCTCGACGTTCTTGAGGCGTACGTATGAACCGTCGTAGAGATAACGTGTACCGTCGGCACACTCGTCGATGGTTGTTCCCCAGCGTGGAGTAGGCTTTGTGGCTGTGCCGCCCACTGTCCAGTACTCGCCTTCATCGTAAGCCACGTGGGCTGTAGAGCGGAATGTAGGATACTTCACGTAGCGTGAAACATTCTTCACTCCATAGAACTGTGCGAAGACGCTAAGGCCTTTCCATTCTATACCGAAAGAAGCATTGTATGTATTTTGAGGAGTGGTGGAATACTGGTATGGAGCCTTGTCCTCTGTGTTCACAACACCGTCGCCGTTGAAGTCAATCACTGCATAGTCGCCCGGCAGCTTGAAGTCGTTGCCTGTGTTCCATGCCGTGCTTCCGATAACATCGTCCCAAGAGCTGAGGTTGCCGTGGTCGAGATAGGTTGTAACCTGTCCGAGCATGTGGCCTGCATTCTTCTGGTATGCCGGCTTGAGGGCAGGGTCGTCGCGGAACTCAACCTCGTTGACAGCGTGTGTCATGCTGGCATTGAGCCATGCACGGATGCCGTTGCTGAATGTCTTGTTCAGACGAACCTCCAATTCATAACCGCGGCTGTTGACGATACCGAGGTTGGCTGTAGG
Organism: Bacteroidaceae bacterium; assembly: GCA_021443285.1. Lineage (GTDB taxonomy): Bacteria > Bacteroidota > Bacteroidia > Bacteroidales > Bacteroidaceae > Prevotella. The sequence continues at coordinate 2,888 of JABUUG010000058.1, read as the reverse complement.
AGGATTGGCGCCGAAGTAAGAAGGCATGGAAGCACGCTGGCTTCCGTCGATGATGATGTCTGTACGCTTGTCCTTGAAGAGGTCGAAGCTACCGGCGATAAGGCCGTCGAGGAATGCGTAGTCAACACCGAAGTTGAACTTCTCCACTGTCTCCCAGGAGATGTTCTCGTTGCCGAGACGGTTTATATAATAGAATGTATAAGGAGAGTTCTGTGGGTCGATGCTACCCATGAGCACATTGCCACCATAAGAATACTGTGTCTGATAGAGGTGGCGGCCGCCTGAGCTGTCATCACCGACACGTCCCCATGAACCACGAACCTTCAGCATGTCGAGGATCTTCTTCTCGCGGAGGTACTTCAGGAACGGCTCGTCGCTGATCATCCATCCTACAGATACTGACGGGAAGAACTCGAAGCGCTTGTTCGGACCGAACTTCTCAGAACCGTTGTATGCGCCGTTGAACTCTGCGAAGTAGCGCTGTGCCCAGTTGTATGTTACACGGAACACCCAGTCCTCACGATAGATTGGGAAGTCGCTGCCGTAGGTGGTCTGCTCACGGCTGAAGAGGGCGAGGGCGGTTACCTGGTGCTTGTTGAATGTGCGGTCGTAGTCGAACTGGAACGAGTAGTAAATCTTACGATAAGGCAAACCTCCACCGATTGATGCAGAACCGGCCTGGCTCTGCCAGAGTATAGGATTGACCGTAACGTCGAGACCTGTGTTTGGCTCTGCTGTCTTGAGGTGTACCTCGCCGTCGTTAGGGTTCACCCAGTACATCTGACCGTCATGATACTGGTCGTTGATACCGCGGTTGGCCTCCACAAACTTGTAGTCGAGCGAGAAGAGTCCCTTGAAGCGGAGTCCCTTCGTTACCATAGCGAGGTCCTGAACGAGAGAGAAGTCGCTGTTGATACGTGTGGTTGTAGTGGTCTTGTCACCACCAGTTGCGAGGATGCGCACTGAGTTTGGCACGTCGGCGTCGCGTGGTGCATACCAACCCCACATACCATTCTTATATATAGGACGCATGGCGTCTGGTGCCGACTTGTATGCGGAACCCCAGTATGAGTTACCGTCGCCGTTGTAGTCCCAAGGTGTCTTCTGCGAAGCGTTTGAACCGAAGAGGTTTACGGAGAAGGTTGTTGTCTTGGTGATGTTGAAGTCGAGGTTACTGCGCACGTTGATACGGTTGTAGCCGAAACCTGTGTCGTAGCCACGTCCGTTGTCGTACGACTTGAAGAGGTCGCCTTCGTGTGTGAAGTCGGCGGCGGCGAAGTATCTCACCACGTTTGTACCACCCGAAACGTTCACGCTGGCATTGTACGACATGGCCATCTTGTTGAAGAGAGCCTCTTCCCAGTCTGTGTTAGGGTAGCGGTCCCATTCGTCGTCGTTGAGCGGGTTGCGGTATTTGTCGATGACAGCCACCGGAGTGTAGTTACCCCATCCCTGGGCGTTGAGGGCAGCCTCGCGCTCGATGGAGTTGTTCATGAGGTAGAAAGTGTCGTATGCGTCATACTTTGCAGGCAGCTTCGATGCAACCTTGGCTGTGATGTTAGCCTTAACCTGCACGTTTGCCTTACCTTCCTTACCACGCTTAGTGGTGATGAGGATAACACCGTTGGCACCTTTCACACCGTAAACGGCTGTTGCGGAAGCGTCCTTCAGCACGGAGATGCTCTCCACTGAAGAAATGTCCACCGAGCTCATTTCACGCTCGATACCATCGACGAGCACGAGAGGGTCACTGCCGTTCCAAGAGTTGGCGGCACGGATGATGATCTGCGGGTCTTCCTCGCCGGGGAGTCCTGAAGAAGCCATGGTGATGACACCGGGGAGGTTACCGGTCAGGGCGGCAGCAACACTGCTCACACCTCCGGAACGCTCTAGCACCTTACCTGTTGTCTGCGTGATGGCGCCGACAACGGAAGCCTTCTTCTGCTGGCCGTAACCAACCACAACTACCTCCTCGAGAGCCTGGGTGTCTTCGGTAAGCACCACGTTGAGCGCCTTTGTACCCGAAACTTTCACCTCCTTGGGGTTCATGCCGATGTATGTTACAACGAGCACTGAGCCGGAAGCAGGCACCTTCAAAGAGAAATTTCCATCAAAGTCGGTAATGGTTGCCACTTTTGGCTGCCCCTTCAATACGACGGAAGCACCGATTACCTCATCGCCTTTGCTGTCGCTGACATGTCCCGTCACTGTTACGTCCTGGGCATTGGCAGCAGTTGCCGACCCAATAAGCAGCAGCAGCCAGAACATGACCTTAGCAATCAATTTGTCTGAATGTTTCATCTGCGATTGTTTTATTTAGATTAATTAAGTTTTGGTCTGATAGGTTTGACAAAGAGATTACCTCACGTAATCCTTCACAACAGAAATACAGGTATTGCCGTATCGTTTATCATGGTCTGATTTGCAGACACGCACATATAATGTGGCGGTTTGCGCTGCAAATTTATCTATATCAATGTATTAGGCATATTTAGTTATGTAACACATAGTGTTCACAATGTAACATTGTAACATTATTAAGGGTAAACTGGTGTTTTCGGAACGCTTTTCCGCGAATAAGCGAAACATTGATTATGCTCAACGCAACGGTTATCCATCCATTTACCCCTGAACACCGGATGTTATTTAAGGGGAGTTAAAGGACGTTAAAGGACGTTAAAAAAAGGGAGTTGCATATTACCGTCGGAAATGCCAATCCTCGTCTTTTCAACCCCGGTTCCGCCGCTTCCTCTGTCGTAAGGATTAGGCTTATCCCAGTACTTTATGCCCAAGTACTGCAGTACTCATATAGGATTACTGCAGTACTTGGGCATGAATTACTCCAGTACTTGGCATAAAGTACTGCAGTACTTGGGCATAAAAGTACT
>JABUUG010000057.1:6981-14361 GCA_021443285.1 Bacteroidaceae bacterium | reverse complement strand
GGTAGAGCACAACCTTGCCAAGGTTGGGGTCGCGGGTCCGAGTCCCGTTTTCCGCTCTATCTTTATAGAAAAACAGGAAGAGTGTTTCTCAATGCTATAGAGAGACACTCTTTTTTGGTGCTATATGTTAATTTCGGAGTTAAAGAAGTTAAGGAAGTTAAAGGAGTTAAAGACATTACTTATGTAATTTATGATTAGGCAGTTAACAGAGAAAAGACATTTGTCTTTAGCTCCTTTAACTCCTTTAACTACCTTGACTCCAGTTTAATGGATCTCCCCTTTATTATTTTTCTTTTATGCAGGCTTCTGTCTGCTGCCATAAGTTTCTCATACCCATGAATTTATACATTCGTTATTTCGACCACGAGGCTTTTACCACATCTTTTGAGCAGGCGTTTGATTTCCTTTATTCCATCGACGAGGTCGGCATGAATCCGCGAATAGAGCAGGACATCCGCGACTACATGAACAGCAGTGTCCTCTTCCCGAAACGATACAAGGTGAGGGCAAGGGCGTACTTCATCATGATAAAGACCACCGCAGGCTCGATGGAGGAGTTCAAGAGGAACAAGACTGTCAAGGAGAGCGGCAACGCCCAGGAAGACGAGCATGTGTCGGTCTCCAAGCAGCACAACGACGAGGTTATGGCACAGCTCAATGAGGAGAAATACGGATGGTATGAAGGTTCGATTTTCTTCAAGAGGGTGGTGGTGAATCCGCACAACGGCAAGTGCGTGTATTTCGACACGGAGTTCGTGGCACGCTGCAAGGCTGTTTCTCCAGCCGACTGCTACGAGCGTCTGGTGAACCATCTGCGCGGAAGGGTGGACGAGAGGAGCCAGTTCCCGTCCGTAAAGGGGCAGAACTTCCGCTACACCTACCTCGGAGAGAAGCTTTCTTGAGACAGTCGTAGGCCTGTTTGTGCTGTCTTTTGCCTGCGACTCAGATATTCGCCACTTAGCTTTTTGCCATGTGTTTTTGCATATTTTGTGTACAATAACGGCAAAAAGAGTGCGTAATTGGTGATTTTGTCATAAAACTTTTGTCGTATTTGTGCGAAAACGCTAACTTTGCGGCGTTTAGGTCGCGCGTGCGCTCGTAGTTATGGGTGAATTGTGCCCCGCGCGCAGGCATGTGAATACAGCAATCTTAGCCATGATTATATTAAACGCAGACGATTTTGGACACTCTAAAAAGGTCAACGAAGGGGTCGTTGGCGCTTTTGCTCAGAATCTGATACAGCGCACCAGTCTTATGATGAATATGCCTAAGACTGAGGAGGCTGTAAATCTGGCTGTGGAAAACCTGTTTTTCGACCGTGTGGGTCTTCACTTGAATCTTACGGAAGGCGCCCCCCTGACATTTCAGATGAGGCAGCTGCGAAGCATGTGTACTGACGGTTACTTCAACCGTGAGAACGATATCTATGTGCATGAAAACAAGCTCACTGAGGAAGAGAGGAGCGCTGTCTATGGCGAGATAAAGATGCAGATAGAGCGTTTCCAGAGCTACGGCTTCCTGCTCACGAACATAGACTCCCACCATCAGATACATGCCGAGCGTCAGATTTTTGATATGCTGAAGGATCTTGCCAAGGGTTTCGAGTTTATGCGTACAGCTAAGGCCAATGCGTATTCAGGCGTCATCTCCCTCTTTACCAGAGGCCACAAGAGCGCTATCGACAAGGAAATCCAGAAGAGTTTCAAGACTTTGCCGTTTTTTGACTCCTATGACAGCTATGTCAATGCCGTGAAGCCACCGAAGGACGCCGAGATAAGGGTCCGCGCGGAGTGGCACAACAGGATTGTTTATGACCGTACAAACGACTACGACTATATACCACTTGCAGAATATGATATCACAAAACTATAAATTCTCTCTTATTCTTCTCGTACTCAGCCTGTTTGCTGGCAGTGTAAATGCTCAAAACGAGGAAGAACCGGATTCCGTGGTAAGAGCTTACCGCTGGAACGAGGAATGGTATGCGCAGGGACTGTTAGGCGTGAACTATCTCGCCGCCGAGCATACCCAGTTCAAAACCTTTGGCGATATTGCAAAGTTCGAGTTCGGATTCGCTCTCGGCAAGCGCTTCTCCCCGATATGGGGAACAAGGTTGCAGCTGCAGTTTGGCTCGGACACGGGCTCCTACTACGGACACCAGCCCGACGGACCGACCTTCGACTTCTCCCACACCAACCTGTCGCTCATCGCCACCTTCAACGTCCTGGAGGCCATATACCTCAGGAAGAACCGCGAGTACAACCGCAGGTGGAACCTCAACGCGATGCTCGGTATAGGAAGCGTGTGGACGAACTTCAACCGCACAAACGACACGGAGAAACTGCTCGACCTGACAAACAGCGTCTATTTCACCGTCTATGCCGGTCTTGACCTGACTTACAGCATCTCCAAATATGTGGACGTGATGTTGGAACTGTCATCCCACTGGCAGAGCAAGCACTTCAACGGCATGATCATAGAGCGCGAAAACTGGTTCAAGAAAATAGACCAGAGAATAACAATGCTCGCAGGTGTGAGATACACGATATACAAGCCTCGCCGGAGGTTCAAGCCTTACAGGTCGAAGAAGGAGACACCTGTCGTACAGGAGTATTTCGTGCCGATGATAGGTGCAGACAAGGTGCATGGCACACATTTCTCAGCCCCGGATGAGAACGAATGCTACTCGCTCGACGAGCTTGTCGGCATGACACGCCAGCACAAGTCAATCCTCGGCAAGAGGCTGTGCTACGACGATGACATCTACTTCGACCACGGACGTTCGGACATGAGAATCGTCAACCACCTCTATCTCGACAAGGTCATAGAGCTGATGAACACCCAGAACGTGATGATTGTACTCAAGGCAGCGAACGATGCACACAGCGGCAGGGCACTCTCTGAAACACGCATCGACGGAATAGAGGCATACCTCATGGGCAACGGCATAGCCAAGGAACGCATCAGAGTAGAATATGTGCCGGCAGGCACGGAAAGAATAGGCTACGACAATGTGCGCCTTGAGTTCCTGCCACTGGAGCGACCGCTGTCCAGGGATTATGCCAACTAAACTGCAGCCACTTCGGCAGAAACAAGCCATTCCCTCCACTAACCAACACCTTCACCCCATTCTATGAACAAGCCGGTATTTCTAATCATCGCAATACTACTCCTCGCAGCCTGCAAGTCGGGAGAGAAGACGGTATATCTGCAGGACATCAACACCCCATATTCCGCACCTATCCCGGAGTCAGCAAACGTAACAATAAAGAAGGGCGACTGGCTGACAATCAACGTGAACAGCCGCGACCATCTCATCACAGAACTCCTCAATGTGGAAAAGTCGGTGAATGGCAAGGCTAACTACAGCGGCTATCTCGTTGATGATGACGGATATATAGACTTTCCAGAATACGGACTCATCCGTGCGCACGGACTGACACTCGTCGAGATGTCGGCAGCGGTGAAGAAGGCGCTCATGGAGAAAGGACTCGCCAAGAACCCTGTCGTCACCACACAGTTCGCAAACTACAACTTCAGCGTTATGGGCGAAGTGGCACATCCCGGCAACTTCACCTCGACAACGGGAAAGGTGTCGATATTCGAGGCAATCAGTAAGGCGGGCGACCTCACCATCTTCGGAAAGAGAGACAACGTGATGATAATCAGAGAGGAAAACGGACAGCGTACCATAGGGCGGGTTGACCTGCGCAGCAAGACCATATTCAGCTCCCCCTTCTACTACCTGCACCAGAACGATGTGGTGTATGTGGAGCCCAACAATGCCAAGGCGGCACAACGCGATATAAATCCTAACCGTACCATCTCCACATACACATCTCTGGCTTCACTGGCAGCCTCACTCGCCGTACTAATCTTCAAGAAATGACGCAGACAGAAAATACAGTGCCGGAAAACAATGCGCCAGCGAAGAGGGCACTGACAAGAAATAAGGCGAATGCCAAAAAGGTTCTGAAGAAAGACTCACTGACTTTCTCCATGATTGGACTGCGCCTGTTGCAGTACAAGTATTGGTTTGTGGCGAGTCTTATTGTAGCGCTGGTATGCGCATACTACTACATACTCTACACGCCGAACACATATAGCCGCATGGCGACTATAATGATAAAGGACGAGACGAAGGGCTTCAACCTTGAGCAGTCGAAGACCTTCAAGGAGATTGTCACCACGGGAACAAACTCCGTAGAGAACCAGCTGGGTATCCTGAAGAGCAAGCGGCTGATGCGCATCGTCGCCGAAAGACTGAAGCTGAACGTAAGCTACAAACTCGACGACACAAAAAAGACAGAACTCTACAAGGACTCGCCCATATTCCTTGAGTATGAGGGCAACAAGGACAGCGTGAGCATGGCGTTCACGATAAAGATTCTCGACGAGAAGACATTGAGCCTCACGCAGAAGGATACCGAATGGAACATCAAGATTCCGATAGGGGCGATATACCGCACCAACAAATGGGGAAGGCTGCTCTTCACATGGAACCCCAAAGTAACCCCCCAGGACGAGATAGGGAAGGTGATACACATAAACGTCGGCACCATTGAAGGCACTGCCGGGGCGTACAGCGGAGCAGTGTCAGCAGAACTCATCAACAAGAAGGCCGCGCTCGTTACGCTCTCAATCACGGACAACAGCACGCGCAGGGCAGAGGACGTGCTAAATAATCTTATAGATGTGTTCAGCCAGGACGGCATCAACGACAAGGCGTTGCTTAACGACAACTCACGGGAGTTCATCAAGGCGCGACTTGCGGTCGTGGAGCGTGAACTCGACTCGCTGGACAACGCCATAGAGAAGTTCAAGAAAGACCACGACCTGAACACCGTGGAGTCTGCCACAGCCATGCTCCAGACGCGCAGGACGAATTACGACAACGAGAGAAAAGCACTCGACACACAGCTCGACCTCGTGGAATATCTGCTCAAGTACATACGTGCATCGAGGGACAATACGCGGATGATACCGGCGAACATCGGCATAACCGACGCCTCAATCCTATCGCATATAAACGAGTACAACGCCCTTATAGCCAGGAAGATACAGCTTATCAGCAACAGTAGCGAGGTGAACCCGCTCGTGCTCGACCTCGACAACGGGCTGAAGGTCCGCAGGGATGCTCTCATAAACACCATACTCACCCTGAAAAGCTCGCTGCAGATGCAGGTGGACACATTGGCTGCAAGAGACAAGAAGAACCTCGCCCGCCTTACCACAATACCCGAACTGCAGAGGCAGCTCATGTACATAGAGCGACAGCAGAAGATAAAGGAGGAACTCTACCTCTACCTCCTGAACAAGCGCGACGAGAACGAACTCCAGCAGATTACAATAGAGAGCATCTGTAAGGTGGTGGACTTTGCCGACGGTTCGAACGCGCCTGTGGCACCAAACAAAAAACAGATATACGGCATATTCTGCGGCATCGGTCTCGGACTGCCGCTAATCCTGTTCTACCTCTTGATAATCCTTGACACCAAGGTACACTCCATCGAGGACATCAAGAACAAGCTCACTGCCTCCTTCCTCGGCGAACTGCCGCTCGACAGAATCAAGGAGGACAGGGATATACTTACAGGCGGCAACAAGCACACCTCTATACAGGAGGCAATACGTTCTGTGCGGGAGAGTATGAACTTCATGCTCAAGGGCTCGAAAGACCGCTGCCGCACGGTGCAGTTCTTCTCCATGTCGCCCTCTTCGGGAAAGACCTTTGTCTGCATAAACGTCGCCTTCAGCCTTGCTTTCTCAGGAAAGAAGGTTATCCTGCTCGACCTCGACCTGCGCAAAGGTTCGCTCTCATCGCGCCTCAACCTCAAGGACAGGCTGCTGGGTATAAGCAACTATCTCGTGGACGAGGAGGTGGAGCTGGGTAACATCATACAGCACGTGCAGGCGCCTACCTGCACCTTCGACGCAATAGCCGCAGGTACAGTGCCGCCAAACCCAACCGAAATCCTCCGCGACAAGCGTCTCGACGACATGCTCAGCATCCTCAAGATGATGTACGACTATATCATCATCGACAACCCGCCGTACGACATGGTGGTCGATGCCCTGGTCTGCTCACGCTTCTGCGACCTCTCCGTATATATCATCCGTGCCGACAAGTTCGACAAGCGACTCCTTCCTGATGTGCAGGATCTCCTTGACAGCCAGAAGTTCAAGAACATGAGCGTCCTCATCAACGCCGTCGACTTCAAGAAGATGCAGAACCGCTTCCGCTACAGTCCGAGCTACCGCTACGAGTACGTGCCGGGCAAGAAGAAGAACCGCCGCAGAAAGAAGCCGCTCTCCGTAAGAATCTTCAACTTCCTCTTTGGCGGCGGGGATAACAGATGACGGCATGAAGTAGGACTAAACATCCTCCCGGAAGAAGGCTTTACTTTCGCGTAGCCATTCAGCATTCGTGGTTGAAATATATCTGAAAAGGGGCGGTAAGTGGGGTAAAAAGTATAGTTAGCGCACCATTTCAGCGTGTTTTCCGCCCGAATCATAGACTTTTCTGTTGGGTGCAGAGAAAAAAAGTTCCTGAAGTTTTTGCCTCAGGAACTTTTTTAGTGCATTGTGTGGATGGAAAGACTGAGGAGGAACCTCCCCATTATCTTCACTTTAACTTCACTTTAACTCCCCATTAACTCCTCTTTAACTCCCCTTTACCTCCCCTTCAATTTACATCACCACCTTCACCTCATGCTCTCCGGCGGCGGCGGGTATGATGTTCCCGGCTATCTCCTTGCCGTCAACAGTCAGTTTGCTGATGCCCTTCATTGCGCCGTTGGGGTTCTCTATCGTGATGTTATACACACCGTCGCGGAACTTGCGCTTCACGCTGTATCCCTTCCAGTCTGCCGGCACGCAGGGGTCTATCATTATGCCGTTGTACTGCGGCTTTATGCCGAGGATGAACTGGCTGATGGTGTACCACATCCATGCTGCGGTGCCGGTGAGCCATGAGTTCTTGCCCTCGCCCGGCTTTGCTGCGTCCTTGCCCGCCACCATCTGGCAGTTCACGTAAGGCTCCACCTTGTGCAGCTGCGAGTGCTCCTCTGTGTATGAAGGGCAGATCTTGCGGTACAGCTCCCATGCGCGGTTGCCGCGGCCGAGCACTGTCTCGCCGATTATCACCCACGGGTTGTTGTGGCAGAATATGCCCGCATTCTCCTTGTAGCCGGCAGGATAAGACGATATTTCGCCCATCTCAACATAGTATTTCGTGAAGGCAGGGTTGTTCAGCACAATGCCGTGCTCACACTCCAGGCGTTCCTTCACCGAGTTGAGAGCTTTCTCCACCATGCCGTCTTCCAGTCCGATGCCAGCCATCGTACACCATCCCTGGCTCTCGATGAATATGCGCCCTTC
>JABUUG010000057.1:5366-6773 GCA_021443285.1 Bacteroidaceae bacterium | reverse complement strand
GAGCCCTCGCTGCGGTTCTCGGTGGTCTGGAACGACTCGTTGGGGTCCCACGAGAAGCAGTTCAGGTTCAGGCAGTCGTTCCAGTCGGCGCGGCCGATGAGCGGCAGCATGTGCGGACCGAGGTTCTCCACCACATGGTTGAACGACACGCGCAGATGCTCGAACAGCGACACCTCAGAGCCCTCCACATTGTCGAATGGCACCGGCTCGTCGAGAATCGTGAAGTCGCCCGTCTCCTTAATGTATGCCACAGTGCCGAATATCAGCCAGCAGGGGTCGTCGTTGAATCCGCCGCCTATGTCGTTGTTGCCGCGCTTTGTCAGAGGCTGGTACTGGTGGTAACAGCCGCCGTCGGGGAACTGTGTCGATGCTATATCTATTATACGTTCGCGTGCGCGCGAGGGAATCTGATGCACGAAGCCCACGAGGTCCTGGTTGGAGTCGCGGAAGCCCATGCCCCTGCCCACGCCGCTCTCGAAGAACGAGGCTGAACGCGACATATTGAACGTAACCATACACTGGTACTGGTTCCAGATGTTCACCATCCTGTCGAGCTTCTCCTCCGTGGTCTTCACGGCAAACTTGTCGAGCAGCGTGTCCCAGTATGCGCACAGCTCGGCGAAAGCCTTGTCCACCTTCTCCACTGTGTCAAACTGTGCCAGTGTCTGCTGCGCCTTCACCTTGTTTATGATTGGCGATGCAGAGGTGGATACAATCAGTCCGCCGTCAACGATGCGCTGCACATCGGCTGTGGCTATGGCCTGGAACTTCTCCTCCTGCGGCATCTCCACATATCCCATGAAGAATATGTAGTCCTTCTGCTCGCCCGGCTGCAGGGTCAGCTCTATGTAGTGCGATGCTATCGGGCTCCAGCCGTGAGCCACCGAGTTGCGCGCCTGTCCCTCAGCCACTGCGTCGGGCAGCGACATCTCCGAGTAGAGACCCATGAACGACTCGCGGTCGGTGTCGAAACCGGCTATCGGAGTGTTCACCGAGTAGTAGGCGTAGTGGTTGCGGCGCTCCTTGTATTCCGTCTTGTGGTATATGGTGGAGCCGTCAATCTCCACCTCGCCCGTAGAGAAGTTGCGCTGGAAGTTCTCCATGTCCGTAGCGGCGTTCCACATACACCACTCCGCAAACGAGAACAGCTTCAGCGTCTTCACTTCCGGAGAGTTGTTCTTCAGCGTTATCTTCTGCACCTCGCCCAGCGTCTTCAGCGGCACGAAGAAAAGCACCTGCGCCTCCACGCCGTTCTTCTCGCCCGTAATGCGCGTGTAGCTCATGCCGTGGCGGCACTCATACTTGTCCATCGGCGTGCGGCATGGCTTCCACCCCGGACTCCACACCGTGTTGCCGTCCTTTATGTAGAAGTAGCGGCCGCCGTTGTCCATAGGCACACCGTTGTAG
>JABUUG010000057.1:0-3573 GCA_021443285.1 Bacteroidaceae bacterium | reverse complement strand
GGAAATGCCAGAAGGCATGTCCCGTGGATAACATAGCGATGGACAGGCAGACAAACACACCGCAATGGCTACACAACCGCCGCTGCCTGACCTGCTTCGCCTGCTACCACACCTGCCCCAACCACGCCATCAGCTTCAACGGGAGAATAACGAAAAACAAGGGGCAGTACAACACGCTGATGAAAAAATAAAGCTAAAGGGGAGTTAAAGGGACAATACCGATGTAATTCCGATGTAGTTCCTATGTAACACTTACATTCATTTACACTACTCTCCACAACACAACAAAGAGGCGGATGTCGCAATGACATCCGCCTCTTTTTGTATTGTGTTCTATGTGCGATTACTTCTTTGTTGTGTCAGAGAATGTAGCAACGCGGTTGAAGTCGAGTACGTCTGAGAGCTCAGATGTTGGGCCACAACCCTCTGTTGTGATGCGGTCAGCTGGGATACCGAACTTCTTAACAAGCATTGTCTTTGCAGACTCAGCACGCTTCTCAGAGAGAATCTGGTTAGCCTCTGGCTTGCCTTCTGGTGAAGCATAACCCTTGATGAGCACTGTAGCCTGTGGGTTGTTCTTCATGTACTTAGCAATCATCTCAACGTTAGCAACCTGTGAGCCGTCGATTGTAGACTTACCAACCTTGTAGATTACCTTTGGCATGAGGTTAGTCTGCATTGGGTCTTTCTTCTCAACAACTACTGGAACTGGAGCTGGCTTAGCCTCGCAGTCAGCAAGAGCCTTCTTCAGACGTGCGATTTCTGCATCCTTGCCGCTGAGTTCGCCACGGAGGCTGTTGATTTTGCCGTTAAGACCATCGATTTCAGCCTGGTCGCGGAGGTCAGCAAATGCGAAGTTGTGTGTACCGTTAGAAGTCTTGAACTTGTAGTTGAAGCCAACAGCTACACCGAAATTACCTCTTCTTGCATCGTACTGTATTGGGTCTGGGTCTGTATAGCCATTACCATAAAAACCACCAGAAGTTGCAAGAGCATAGCTGAGATATGGCTCAATATAAATCTGCCATGCCTTCTTATCACCAAGGTTGAATGCGAAGTCGAGAGCAACCTTAGATGTGAAAGCATTTACTTTCTGATCGAAACCAAAGCCAGTAGCCCAACCAAATCCATAGAGAGCAGAAATCTCAAAGAGACGTGGCTTGCCCTGATACTTTCCGAAGAGGTTCATAAGGTTTAATGTACCGAGCAAATTAAGGTTAAGAGAAGAAATGGCAGTCTTTCCGTGATTGTACTGAGAATCCTTGTCATGAGCATTGAACAACAAGTCAGCATCGAGAACGATACCGAAAACAGTTGTGAAGTTCTTACCGATGCGGATACCGAATGTTGGGTCGATGTCGCTGAAAGAGCCTTCACCACAAAGAGGTGTCTGATAACCAGCCTTAGCACCTACATAAAAATTGTCAAACGCCTTAGAAGCTGTGATAACCTGCTTCTGAGCAGATGCAGAAACTGCGATGAAAGCAGCTGCAACGAGAGTTAGAATTTTCTTCATACGTTTTTAATCGTGATTAATTATAGTTTAATGAAATATATCCGTTTATTTATAAATGAAAAGGACACAAAAAGTGTTGATTTTCGGTGCAAAGTTATTCCCTTTGTTACGTTCTTTAACATTTGGTTATATTTTTTTACAAATATCACGAATATTCTTGACATATATAGCCTAAGCAACTGTTGCTGTGTACGCAAACAACAAAAACAAGCATCAACAAAACCTCTGTATTTACAAGCATTTACAATTAACGGAACGAGACCTTGAAACGGGCGACGAGAGGCAGATGGTCGCTGAAGCCGTTATTGTACCTGTAGCCCAGATAACCTCTTTTGGGAATGAGGTTCCCCGAACTGTCAGGTTCAAGCAGGGATGGATGGTCGTTTATATTGCAACAGACTATGGTTTGCGCCATATCCTCAGAAGCGAAGATATGGTCGAGCGAGTTCCATTCGCCTTGATAGAAATAGGTGCCCTTACACACTGACTTGTTGTATAAGGCTGGCGCATCCTTCGACAGTTCTGTCAGCCCGTGTTCTTCAAGCATCCTCAAGGCAGGGTCGCCGGAATAGTCATTGAAATCGCCAGACACAAGAATGAGCGGCTTCCTGCCTGTGCCATCCACCTGCGATGAGACAGAGAGCGAAGAACGTATTGAGTCGATGGCAAGAACCAACTGCCTGGAGACGGCAAGGCGGCTGGGGCGTGAGATGCGCTCCCCGCCATGGCGGCTTGGCGAATGCAGCACAAAGACGTGCAGCGTGTCGAGATTCACAAGCAGCCCCTTCACATAGAGGATGTCTCTCGTGGGGTGCTTGTCGGGTAGCGACACCCTGATTGCCCTGCTTTCTATAAGCCGGAAAGCATTCGGGTTATACAGAAGGGCGGTGTTCACACCCCGCGCATCGGGGGAATCGGTCATGACGCCCTCGTAGTGGTACGACCTCAGGACAGAACGGTGGGCGAGGTCATAAAGCACGCTGTCGTTCTCAATCTCGCAAAGGGCTATCATGTCGGGGGCATCGCCCTCCCTGTTCTCCGCCACATTCTCCCCACACGAGATAATCGCCTTCCCTATATTGTTCAGCTTGCTGTAATAGCGGTTCCTGCTCCATTTGCGCTTACCGTCGGGAGTGTATTCCACATCATTCTTTGCGGTGTTGCGGATGGTGTCGAAGAGGTTCTCGCAGTTAAGCTGAACGAAGGTGAATATGCCGAGAAGGAGGGCTATCATTTACCTCTGCGGATGTTACCCCTGATTTTCTCAAGATAGCCCTTCATCCTGCCGGCATCCTTCTCCTTGATAATGTCCAAGAGGTCGGTCATCTCGGCGAGAATGCGCTCCACCTGACCGGCAGAATGCGGGTTGAAGAGGATTTCCTGCAGCAGGAAGTCGTCCTCGCTGAGCACGCCCTGCGCAATCTTCTCATGTCGCTTGAATGTTGTTCCCGGCGCATCTATATGCTTCATGATGGCGGAGAACACGAAGGAGCTGACGAACGGTATGCTCAGCGAATACGCCATTGTCTCGTCGTGTTCCCGGAAGGTGTATTCAAAGATGTTCAGTCCGAGGCGGCTGTAGAGGTCTCGGAAGAAGCACTGCCCCATGTAGTCGCCCTCGGTGATGATGATGGCGTTCTCCTCGCTCAGCTTGTTCAGGTTGGCGAAGGTGGGACCGAACATCGGGTGTGTGCTGACATAGCGGAAGCCTGTGCTTTCATAATATTCCTTCAGCCCTGTCTTCACAGATGCTATGTCGCTGATTATGCAGCTCTGGGGCAGCAGCGGAAGCACCTCCTGAAAGGCGGGGATGGTGTATTTTACGGTGGCTGCGTTAATGACGAGTTCCGGCTGGAACGCCTTTATCTCCTCATGCTCAGTGAAACGGAGCGTATTGTATGTGAAACGGAGACGCTTCGGGTCTTTCTCAAAGACGGCTGTCTCATGGGTGAAGCTCAGCAGGTCGAGGAAGAAGCTTCCCATTTTGCCGGCTCCAAGTACAAGGATTTTCATGTTCAGGTGGTTTTATATTGGAAGTTAGAAGAAGTTAAGTTGGG
>JABUUG010000056.1:14634-16445 GCA_021443285.1 Bacteroidaceae bacterium | reverse complement strand
AACTCCTTTAACTCCTTTAACTCCTTTAACTCCTTTAACTTCATAATTAATAGATATTGCCTAAAATAAATAAACACCAAACAAGCCATGAACACAAAAATCCGCTTAACACTGATGAATCTCCTGCAGTATGCTGTATGGGGGGCGTATCTTACCTGTATCGGCAACTTCCTGGGCCGCGTGGGACTTGGCATCTACATCCCGTGGTTCTATGTGGCACAGGGTGTGGTATCCATCTTCATGCCCGCCCTCATCGGCATGATTGCCGACAAATACGTCCAGCCGCAGCGACTGCTCGGACTGTGCCACCTCGCTGCCGGCGGATTCATGCTGCTCACCGCCTACAACGGAGCGCAGCCAAGCCCCACGATAGAGTCGGTCTTCATCCCCTACTTCCTGTCAGTGGCATTCTACATGCCTACCCTCGCGCTGTCCAATGCAGTGGCGTTCAACATACTCAGGCAAAACGGATTCGACACGGTGAAGGAGTTCCCCCCCATCCGCGTGTTCGGCACGGTGGGCTTCATCAGCATCATGTGGTTTGTTAACTTCACGACTTTCGGCATGGCGCAGCCGGCGCAGTTCACCTATATGCAGCTCGTCATCAGCGGAACACTGGGCGTAATCCTCGGACTATACTGCTTCACCTTGCAGAAATGCCCCATCGTGAAGACTGACGCCATCCAGCAGAAGACGCTCATGCAGCGACTCGGCTTCGATGCCTTCGTGCTGTTCAGGCAGCGCAAGATGGCGCTCTTCTTCATCTTCTCAATGCTCCTCGGCATCTGTCTGCAGGTAACAAACGGCTACGCAACACCATACATCAACAGCTTCGCGGCGACAGGCACAAGCTGGTTTGCGAAGAACCCCACACTTCTCGTGTCCGTATCGCAGATGTCGGAGATTCTCTGCATCCTCACCATTCCTTTCTTCCTGAAGCGTTTCGGCATAAAATACGTCCTTGCCACAGCACTGTTTGCATGGGTCATGCGCTTCGGACTCTTCGGCGTCGGCACAACGGAGACGACACTCGGACTGATTGCCCTCTTCGCCTCATGCATCATTTACGGTGTGGCGTTCGACTTCTTCAATGTGTCTGCCTCGCTCTATGTGGAGCAGGAGGCGCCCCAGCACATCCGCGCCAGCGCCCAGGGTCTGCTACTGCTCATGACCAACGGTCTCGGTGCAGCCATCGGCACATGGGCTACAGGCGAAATAATCAACCACTACTGCGCTTGGGGTACCGACTACCTGCTCTCAAGACCCGAATACAACGGTGCCGGCTGGCAGACCTGCTGGTTCATATTCGCCTCATACGCCCTCATCGTCGGCATCTTATTTATCACTATGTTCAAGAATCCGAAGAGTGAGGAAAGGGGATGATTTGACGCCGTAACCGCCCAAAAAATTTCAATCTGAAAGAAAATCATATAAATCCCCATTCTGATTCCAGCCCCACACGCACATTTCCTTTGATAAGCCCGGTCTACTTACAACCCGAAAGCAGAACGGGCTTGTTATTTGGTTATTGTTAAGAAAACGGCAAATTCCAGCTTACAATATTCCAAACTGTAAGAAGAATTCCCTCTAAGGCCGTCCAAAACCTTTGCCAGACTAAGGAAAAATCGGAACTTTGCCGCCGGAAACAGGGAAAAACTGGCGGCTGCACCGTAACACAAACCCTGAATTAACCATTCCAAAACCCTATAAACAATGAAAAAAATCAACGACACAATCTTCAATCTCCACCATTCTTGCTCTGGCAAGCGGCAAAAGCCGATTACACTATTCACTATTCACTATTCACTATT
>JABUUG010000056.1:12306-13913 GCA_021443285.1 Bacteroidaceae bacterium | reverse complement strand
AGGTAATGTCTTTAACTCCCTTAACTTCCTTAACTCCCTTAACTTCCTTAACTCCCTTAACTCCTCTTCACAACACACAAACTAAACTACACAGATTATGAAAAAAAGATGGATTATCCTCATGGCGGCGATGAGCATCGTTGCCATTGCGGGCCTGTTCACGAAGGAGCCTTCTTTCGATTGCGACTGGAGCACGATAGACCGTGCTGACGTGGCATGGATCATCACAGCCACTATCTTCGTACTGATGATGACCCCCGGACTGTCATTCTTCTATGGCGGCATGGTGGGCGCAAAGAACGTGATAAGCACCATGCTCCAGAGCTTCATCGCCATGGGCATCATCTGCGTCATGTGGATGGCGTTCGGCTTCAGCCTTGCCTTCGGCGACGACATCGGCGGGATAGTGGGCAACCCCCTCACGTTCCTTATGATGGAGAATGTGGGCGGCGGCACATACACCGCACCCTCCGGCAACATCGTGGGCGGCGCGACCATCCCGCTCGCCCTCTACGCCCTCTTCCAGATGAAGTTCGCCATCATCACCCCATCGCTCATCACGGGCAGCTTCGCCGAGAGGGTTCATTTCTCCAGCTACCTCTTCTTCATGATGTTCTTCTTCGTCATGATATACTGCCCCCTGGCGCACATGACGTGGCATCCTGACGGACTGTTCCTGAAATGGGGCGTGGTCGATTTCGCGGGCGGCATCGTGGTGCACGCCTCTTCCGGCGTGGCAGCACTGGCGGGCGCGATATTCCTCGGACAGCGCACAACGGAGAAGGCTGAGCCAGCCAACATCCCCTTCGTGCTGCTCGGCGCCGCAATGCTCTGGTTAGGGTGGTTCGGTTTCAACGCCGGCAGCTCGCTCCACGCCGACGGTATGGCAGTGAAGGCATTCCTCAACACCACCGTGGCGAGCGGCACTGCCATGATGACATGGATATTCTTCGACTGTCTGCGCGGCCGCAAGCCATCTGCCATGGGATCTGCCGTAGGATGCGTCGTTGGACTCGTCGCCATAACGCCCTCTGCGGCATACGTCACCGTGGGACAGGCCACATTCATCGCCTTCCTCATAGCCATCTGCTGCAACATAGCGGTCTATTGGCGCGAGAAGAAGAGCAATGTGGATGACGCCCTCGACGTGTTCCCCACACACGGCACAGGCGGTATTCTCGGCACCGTACTCACGGGTGTGTTCATTCAGGAAGGACTCATCTCCGGCACTGTCGAAGGTGCCATACTCTTCCTCTACCATGTCCTCGCCATCCTCATCGTCGTCATCTACACATTCATAGTCAGTTACTTCGGCTACTGGATTATCGACAAGATGATTCCGATGCGCGTGAGCCATGCCAGTGAAATGGTGGGGCTCGACTTCTCGCAGCACGATGAGCATTACGGGCTAGCACACGTGGGAGAACGAGAGATAGCCGAATACGAAGAGCATATAAATTCAAAGGGACAGCGCCGCATATAGCTTCCGAAGGATAAACACCGCAAACAAATAAGCCTTTGATATTCTCCGTCGAAGAGGTGCGGCGTTAAAGAGCATTCGATAAGGTGATAATAAGTGACTGAACTTGACTTCCCAAAGGATGTAG
>JABUUG010000056.1:0-7443 GCA_021443285.1 Bacteroidaceae bacterium | reverse complement strand
GGCATGAATTACTCCAGTACTTGGCATAAAGTACTGCAGTACTTGGGCATAAAAGTACTGGAAAGCGGCATATAGCGGCATCCATTATCACTTCCAACCTATATCTACACATTAATATATATATATAGGCGACACGCCTACGCCATTGTCAATCCTTAATCCCCCACAAATGCTCCTTCATATACTCCTTGGGCGAGGAGCCATAGGCGGCACGGAAGAGGCGGCAGAAGGAGCTGAGACTGCTGAAGCCGCAGGTGTACATGACGGTCATTATGTCGTACTGTTTCTCTGAGAGGAGGGCTGCGGCACGCTTCAGGCGCATGTTGCGGATGAACTCGTGGGGCGTGAGGTTGGTAAGCTCCTTGAGCTTCCGGTACAGGTGCACGCGACTTATGCCCACCTCGGATGCAAGGGTCTCCACACTGAAGTCCTCATCGCTGAGGTGGCGGTTTACGGATGCCGTTATACGTTCCATGAGCTGCTCGTTTGGCGACTTGAGTTCCGGACTCTCTATCTGCTCCTCGCTCTTGTTTGTGTTAGCCTTCTGCATCAGCCGGCGGCGGGTGTTGATAAGATTTGCGACGGTGGATTTCAGGATGTCCATATTGAACGGCTTCTGTATATATGCGTCTGCGCCCAGGTCGAGAGCCGAGAGGCGGTCTTCGTCGAGAGTCTTCGCCGTGAGCAGGACAACAGGTATGTGATATGTGTTGATGTTATCCTTCACCTTGGCGCACAGCTGCATACCGTCCATCTTTGGCATCATCACGTCGGAGAGTATCAGCTGCGGCATATACTTTATGGTCAGCCGCAACGCCTCTGCACCGTCGCCGCACAGGAGCACATTGTATGTCTTGCCCAACGCGCCGGCGAGATAGCTGCGTATATCCTCTTCGTCCTCGGCAATGAGGATGGTGGATTTGCCTTTTGTCCTGAACTCCGGGGCTTCGGGGCTATCCGATGCCGGCGCTTCGGACACAGGGGAGGACGGGGAGGAGAGCGCAGCCCCTGCCAGACTGTCGCCGGGCTCCGGGTCAGCTGTAAGACGGGCAGACGTGGAGGCTGTCTCTTCTTCTGCCTCTGTACTGACAGCCCCGGCGTTTTCAAGAGGGATTGTAACCACAAATGTGCATCCCTGCGGGCTGTTGTTGTGGACGGAGATGGTGCCGCAGTGCAGCTCCACTATCGAGAGGGCGAGGTTCAGTCCCACGCCCGTGCCGTTGCGGTTTGCGCCCGTATCACCGGGTATCTGGTAGAAGCGTTCAAACACCTTCGGCAGATGGGCTTCGGGGATTGAGTCTCCGTCGTCGAAGACCTCTATCGTGCAGTTGGCGGCGTCGCCCTTTACGGTTACGGTGATATTACCGCCTGTCGGCGTGAACTTGAAGGCATTGGAGAGTATGTTCACGATAACCTTGTCGAACTGCAGACGGTCTATGCACGCCTCCAGCCTTTCCGCCTCATGGATGTAGTTGAGCGTGACGCCCTTTATGACAGCCTGCTCTGTGAAGCAGTCCACCGACTCCTGCACAAAACCTATCATGTCGGTGCGCCTGAACTGCAGAACCATCTGCCCCTTGTCGAACTTCCGCAGGTCCATAATCTGGTCTACGAGATTCATCAGCCGCCTGGCATTGCGCTGCATAGCCGTATAGAGGTTGTGCTGCATACCGTCATGGTCGTGTTTCAGGAGCTGCTCGAGGGGCGAGAGCAGCAGCGTGAGCGGTGTTCGTATGTCGTGGCTGAGGTTTATGAAGAACTGCAGCTTCTGCTCGCTCATCTCCTTGGCGTAGGTCTCGCGCTGCAGGAGCAGCTGGTTCTCATGGCGTATGCGCAGCTGGCGCAGATACCACCAGACGGCAACGGATATCATAAAGAGATAGAACAGCAATGCCCATACGGACAGATACCACGGGGCGGAAATGCTTACCTCAAGCGTCTTGATGTCAGACTCCACGCCGTTGTTATCCGCCTTTATCTCAAAGCGGTAGCTTCCCGGCGGCATGTGCGCGAGCGCAATCTGGTTCTCGCCCGAAGGGATGCGCTTCCATGCGCCGCCGTCTATCCTATATAGATATGTGATGCGCTCGGTGCCGCTGTAAAGGAAGGTTGAGAGCGATATGCAGATGTTGTTCTCATCGTGCGACAGGCTGATTTCGTCCGAAACGGGCAAATCAACATCGTTGGCGCTGAAGCCGGTAACGGCAAGCTGGGGTTTATGCACAGTATAGTTGACAGCCGACGGGGAGAACCACGTGATGCCATACACTCCGCCGAAGCAGAGCCTCAGGTTGCCTGACGCCTTTCCCCCGTAACCCTGCGTGGCACACGACACCCTCAGACAGAACTCGTTCCCCTGCAGTCCGTTATCCACATAGAAACGCTCTGCCTTGAGCGTCTTCACGTCAATCTTGTTCAGTCCGCGCATGGTGCTCACCCACGCATTCCCCTTGTCATCAAACTCCACGGCGCAGCTCGTATTGTCCGACAGCCCGTGAAGCATCTCCCCTCTTACGCCCTCGCCTCCTTTGTTTCTTGGGATGTCATAGAGCATCACACCTTCGGGGGTGCATACCCACAGGCGGTGCATGGCATCCTCCTTGGCATCGGAGACACCCAGGTCGGGGAGCAGGCTGTTGGTGCCGAAGACACTCGTCCAGCTGTCATTCGAGAGGTCAAGGCACGACACGCCCCGACTGGTGGAGATGTACAGCCTCTCACCATCGGGCGACAGGGAGAGCTTGTTGATATAGTTGTTGCAGAGGCAGTTGGAGTATCTTATTGCCGAATAGCTCTTCACTGCCATAGTCGCCAGATCCACCTTCTTCAGTCCATTGCCCATAGTGGCCACCCACAGGCTGCCGCGCTGGTCGGCAAGCACATTGTAGGCATGATAGCCATCCTCGATGCCCTTCAGCGGTATGTGCGCACCCGTGCGGCGGTCGAGCATACCCGCGCCGTGGGTATAGGATGCCACCCATATCCGCCCGTTCTCGTCTTCTGTCATGCCCATGACAGTCTTCAGCGCAGGAGCGGAAAAGTAGTTGAGGCGCACGCCGTCCTCATCCAGTTCAAAGACTCCGCCGCCGTCAGTGGCAAGCCACAGATGGCCGTCCCTGCTGAACATCACCGCGGAGACACACAGGTTGTTTATCAGATTGTCTGTGCCCTTCCTGTACCCCTGATAA
The DNA here is from genome assembly GCA_021443285.1 of Bacteroidaceae bacterium. Taxonomy (GTDB): domain Bacteria; phylum Bacteroidota; class Bacteroidia; order Bacteroidales; family Bacteroidaceae; genus Prevotella. Next base: position 4,255 of record JABUUG010000056.1, on the reverse strand, counting down.
TGGAAGGGCGAATCGGTCTTGCCGAACATGTAAAGACCCTTCTGCAAGAAGCATACCCAGAGGTTCCCCTCCTTGTCGCGGGTCATTCCGCCGACCCTTGCTCCGCGGATGTAAAGCTGGTTGCTCTCCGAACTGATCGGAGCGAACGTCCCCGAAGAGGGGGTGTAGCGCACCACGCCATCGCCATTCGTGCCGACGAGAAGGCTGCCGTCCGCCTCGGCAAGCAGGCGGTTCACCTGGTATGCCGCAGCACCGGAGACCAACTGGAAGCCGCCACTCGCATTGTATCGCCATAGTCCGCTACTGCTGCCGGCAAACACATTGCCTTTACCGTCTGCACAGACACAGGGGAAGGTCTCGCGGTCGTTCTCATCGCAGAAGAACTGGCGTATCCCCTTCCCGTTTTTAGACACGGAGAACAGTCCGAAGCGGTCGGAGGTGAGCCACAGGGTGCCGGTAACATCCTGCGCAATGCTCTGTATGCCTCTTATCCGCGGATTGTTCCTTACCATCCACCGTGCCTTTCCTTTGGCATAAATCTCCAGAATGCCCGGCTCGGCGGATATGCCGCAGTATATCTTCCCCTCGGGCGAACGGTAGAGGCACTTCACATACCCCCTGACGGGATTGCCGTCATCGGCGATGACATCCTCGAACCTGCCGTCCTGCATGTACTGCAGACAGCTGTTCGTTCCGAGATACATCACATCCCCGCCCTCCTGATACTGCGCCTGAACAAGACACAGCACGGTGTTTCCGCCGAGATTGCATCCTACGTCCCCCTTCCTGTAAACCTTGAAGCGGTAGCCGTCGTAAATGTTGAGTCCGTTGTTTGTGCCTACCCATATAAAGCCTTTGTCGTCCTGGGCGACACAGTTCACCATTGCAGTGGAAAGCTTGTTGTCGGCATCGAAAAGTTTTCCGCCCTGACAATAGGCATCTGCATGGAATGTTACATAAAAAACAGTGAAAACCGAAACGGCTTTCACCCACACGCTATGTAACAAAAAAAACAGTGATTTGCTCACTCTCATGGGCCACAGATGTAATATCCGCGGCAAAATTACTGATAATCAACCCATGAGAGCGAGCAGCGATGTAACACATAATGTGCAGTGCGTTACATCGGAGAAATAGCGAGATAAAAGAATTGCAACACTGTATCCTACCTCCTCTCCACCATTATGGTTTCGGGGAGCTTATCCTGAACACCACCGCAGTCTTGCACGGCAACGTTTCTGGCGCAGTTATGAAGAGCCCGTCGGCGTTCTGCGACCACCTAACCTTCTCCTTGCTGCCGAGCAGGGTGACGCCGCGCACCTTCTGCACACTCTTCGGGAGCGACTTCACCTGCACCTTCTGCCCCGGTTGTGGCAGTGCCATGAGGAAGGCGTAGAGCGCGCCGTCCTTGCCGACAGTGAAGCGTATGTCCTGAGCATCGAAGCGGAACTCCGCCTGATGCCTGCCGAGACCTCCGCCGGGGAGTTTCTTCAGCTTGCCCTTCACCATCTCGCCCTCGCCGAGCGTTGTCCATGCCCTGCTGCCATACACGGCAGAGCCATTGACAGCTATCCATTCGCCCACCTCTTCGAGCATCTTCACGCAGGCATCCTCAATAGAGCCGTCAGGGCGCATGGGGATATTCAGCGCGACATTGCCGTCGCGGCAGATGGCCTCAATGATGAAACGTATCATGGAACCGGAATCGTAGGTGAAGCCCGGCGCATAGAACCAGTCGCCGACAGGTGCCTCGCGTATCCACGGCTGCGAGGAGTTGATGGTGTCGGGGAAGTCGAACTCCGCGGTGTTCACCGCTCCGTTGGTCGGTCGGCGGAACTTTATGATGCTGAAGCCATCAACCTTCTTGCGGCTGATGAGCTGGCGGTTGTAGTAGTCTGCCATGACCGTCTGCATGGCGTTGCACTTGTAGCCCGTGCCTGTGCCATCGCCCGTGAAAGGCCCCTGCACCGTACCGTCGGTATAGATGAAGTCGGGGTCGTAGTTGGCGGTTACATCCATGATGCGCAGCGCCCATTGTGTGGCAAACCACTTGGCGTAGTCGAGGTGACGCCAGAATATTCCGGCATTTGGGGGCGACCAGCCAGAGTTGGCACGCTCGGCAACCGTCGCGTATTCGCGAAGGTTTATGCCGTAGAGGAGTCGCGGGTCGAGACCTTCCCACCATTTGCCTTTACCGTCGGCGGCGGTGAGATTGCCATCGTAAGGCACGCCGGCCTTGTCGCCCTTCTTGTCCGACTGGAAGGCTGTCTGCCACCACCACCATGTGTATTCATGATGGAAGGTAACGCCGTAGCGCATACCGTGCTTGCGGCACGCCGTTGCCCACTCGCGCAGGAAGTCGCGCTTGGGGCCTATGTTCACCGAGTTCCACGGCTGGTACCGTGAGTTCCAGAGGTCGTAATTGTCGTGGTGAACGCCCTGAATCATAAGGAAGCGCGCCCCAGCCTTGCTGTACAGCTCGGTGAGTGCCTCAGGGTTGAGCTTCGTGGGGTTCCAGTCCTTCAGCACATCCTTATAGCCCACCTCCGACGGGTGGCCGTAGCGCTTCAGGTGGTTCTTGTACGCCTGCTCCCTCTCGTTGTACAGCTTGCGCGCATACCAGTCGCCGCTCTCGCCCGCAGCCTGCGGACCGAAGTGCACCCAGAAGCCGATCTTCGCCTCGCGCAGCCATTCGGGAGTGCCGGGATAGTTCTTCTCTATCGACTCCCAGTCAGCCTTGAACGGGCCTTCGGTGACAGGAATGTCCAGCTTCACCTCCATAAACGTGTTGATGTCACCCAGCTTCACAGAATTCTCCTTCTGCGGCGATGGGAACTCAGGCATAGGCGGCAGTTCCGCCAATCCCTTCTGCGCACCTGCCTGCAATACTGCAAACGCGGCAAGCGCAACCGATAAAATCCTAATGTTTTTCATGTAATGCATATTCATTGGTATTTGATGTTGTCTGAAATGTTTTGATGCCTTCGGCGTTTGGGCTGTCGTATGACACCAAAAATACACATAATGCTTTTGTGCCGCAAATATAACACTTTTTGGAATGCAGCAAAGAAAAGCCGTACACTTATCATACAAAAAGAGCGGAAAAGGGCGGCTGTCCATGACTGGCAGCCGCCCTTTTCCGCTTTGTGGCACGTTTGTCTTATTTCAGAAGTTCCATGGAACGCTTGATGAACTTGTCAAGCTGTTCGCCCTTCAGCATGTTGTTCTGGAGAAGTGCGAGGTCTATGACCTGCGAGAGCTTCTTCTCGTTGGCTGTAGGCTCGGCGGCAGGCTCTGCAACTGGTGCTGTCTCTTCGCCCTCCTTAGCTGCTTCCTCGCCTTCTTTCTTGGCGGGCGCGTTCTCAAGAGTCTCTGTGAGCCAGCCCTTTATGAGCGTGTTCTCGGTGTTCACCACAACATTGTATGAGTCGGGCATAAATCCGTAGAAGCCCATGCCGCTCTGGAAGCGGCTCATGTCCTTCATACGGCGCATGAACTCGTTGCGGGTGATGAGCAGAGGGATATTCTCGTCGGACATCGGCTGGAACTCTACGTTGAACTCCACCTTCTCCATCTTAGGCATCTGCTTCTGCATAGCCTCCGAGAGTATCTTTGTCTGGTCTTCTGTCAGGTCAGCCTTCTTTGCCTCCTCTTTCAGGATGAGGCGGTCGGTGACGTCGGAATCCACACGCACGAAGCGGGTCTTCTCTATCTTGCGCTCAAGCAGAGATGCGGCCGGCACGTCGAGCTGCCCATCGAGGTTGAGCACGCTGTAGCCCTTTGCCTTTGCTGCCTCAATGTATGAATACTGCTCGTCCTTGTTGTCGGTGTAGATGTAAACGAGGTTGCCGTCCTTGTCGGTCTGCTCGTCGCTGATGAGCGTCTTGTACTCTTCGAGGGTGAAGTATTTGCCCTCCACGTCCTTCATGAGGGTGAAATCCTTCGCACGCTCGTAGAAGTCGTCCTGCGAGAGCATTCCGTAGTTGATGAAGAGCTTCAGGTTGTCCCACTTCTCCTCATAGTCCTTGCGGTCGTCCTTGAAGAGCTGGTTGAGGCGGTCAGCGACTTTCTTTGTGATGTATGTGGAAATCTTCTTCACGTCGCGGTCGCTCTGCAGGTATGAACGGCTGACATTCAGCGGGATGTCCGGCGAGTCGATGACGCCGTGGAGCAGCGTGAGGAACTCGGGCACGATGCCGTCCACCTGGTCTGTCACGAACACCTGGTTGCAGTAGAGCTGTATCTTGCCCTTCTG
>JABUUG010000055.1 GCA_021443285.1 Bacteroidaceae bacterium | reverse complement strand
AGGTGCCGCCGTATAGCCTTCTGCCTTCTTTCACGCCATTGATAATCATGCCCGCCATAGGTTGTACCGGGCTTTTGGGATAGTCCTTTACTACGGTTTCCATGCTTGTGAGGCACTCCTGTGTGGCACCGTCATTGAGCTTGGATAGTCCGTAGATGAAGATGAAGCGGTCGCGGTTGTCACCAGTGGTGAATCTCTGTGACGACAGGTTGTAGTTGGCATAGACATCATGGAAACGACTCTCTTTGAATGCTGTGTATGTGGCACCATAGATGGAGTCTTCCATTTGCTTTCCGAAGCGTGCGTTTTCTGCAAAATACGGATCGGAGAGCATCTTAGTCCATTGGTTGTCTGGGAATTGTGCTTTCAGGAGGTCGAGGTATTCGTCTCCCTTTACAGGCTGTAGCTTGCGGTTGTAGAGCAGGAAAAGATGGTAGTAGAGGTCTGCGTTATTCTCATATTCGGGATAGTCGTTCCGCAATCTCATAAACTGCTTCTCGCTCAATGGGAGATTGTCGAGTTTGTCCTTGAAGATAACGCCTGAGTTATAAAGCCCGTCAGCGATGAGCTTGTGGCATCCAGCCTTCTGTTCATCGGTGAAGGGGATGTCTTTCATATAGTATTCGCGCTTGTGCGGGTCGTTTTCGGGCTTCTCCATAAGCTCGTTTATGGAGTCTGCCTTTGCCGTTGCCTTGTTGATGGAGTCGAGCTGGGCTTCGGTGTAGTTCCCTTCGTCGTCAGTGTCTTGTTCAAACGCCACGACTGTCTTGTTGTTTCTCTGCCAGTCATCGACATTCTGCCGCTTTCCCCAAAGTTTTTCAAACTGCTGCTTGCCTTGGCTTACGGCTGTTGGGTTATAGAAATAGAACAGGCTTTGGTTTTGGTTGAAACCCTGGTTCTGCTGCTGGTTCCGGTTGGGAATGTTGTTGTTCCCGAAGGAATTGTTGCCAGTTGCGTTTTGTGCACTATTCTGTTCAGCCAGTCTGTCCGCCTCCTCTTTCTCTCGTTTTTTCAGGGCGGCAATCACTCTGTCTATTGCCTCATTGCGTGCTTTTTCGTCCATAGTGGATAGGGCGAGCAGTGAGTCGTTGAGGTGGATTGCCTCGGTGTGTGGTACGAGTTCATCGAGGATTACAGAGCGTTTGGAGAGGGTGTTATAGTCTTTGTGGTCTTTGTCAAGAAGTCCTATTGCTTCTCCATAACATCTTTTTGCATCGGAGAACTTCTCCTTCTGCCAGTAGAGGTTGCCCAGACTGAGCAGCAACACGCCCTTTTCTATGCCGGAACGTGTTGCCTTTTCGTTTCCCTTTTCGTATGATGAAATGGCATTGACCGTGTCTTTTTGGGCGAGATAGATGTTGCCCAACGCGAAGTACACCTGATCGAGATATTCCTTGTTGTTCTCGTTGCGTGCCATTCTTTTGAGTTTGCCTATCATGCCCTGTGCGTCTTTCTCGGCGGCGACACAGGTGGATGCTATGCGTGCATTGAACTGCAGCTCGTATGGGGGATGGCAACGCAGGCATGAACGGTATGCCCTGTAGGCGTCTTCAGAATTGCCGATGGCGGCATAAAGCTGCCCGAGCAGGAAGTATTCCCTTGCCTTCTGCTTTCTGCGCGACTCGCGCTTGATAACTTTTTTCAGGTATGGTATAGCCTCTTCGTAACGGTTGCAGTGGATGTAGTAGTCGGCGTAGGTGTAGTTCCATTCCTTTACTGCACGCCAGTCGAGCGAATCCCTCTCCATCTTCTTTATGACATCCTCCGCGTCGTATAGCCAATCCTGCTCCACATAGCACTTGGCGAGCCATGCACGCGACTTGCCGTAAATGGCGGGTTGCTTGGCATATAGACGCGACATGTAGGCGAAGGTGGAGGCGGCATCTTCGAAGTCGCCTTTCATAAACTGCGATTTGCCCATCATGAGCCAAGCCTTCCATAAGAAAGGGTTGTATTCCTTGCGGTTGAGCCATTCTATGTCCTTCTCCGTCTTCTTGCGCGACTTGTCCCATGTGGGGCGTTTCTTGATGGAGTGGCGGCGTATAGCCTTCTGCGATTTCTCTATGGCACGGTCGAAATTGCCCTTGCCTAAGTCGCGGCTGTTCTTGTTTGCTACGGTATAGAGGGGAATTAGTTCTGTGTAGTTGTCCTTGTTGCCGTTTTCCTTCTCCAGAGCACCGTCAATAAAGGCGAGAGAACCGTTGTAGTAAGTGTTGTAATTGGCATTGAAGGCATGCCACCATCGCGTTGCGGGGGTGTTCTTCTGTGTGGAGCATGCAGCAAGAAGGCTGCCGCCCAGCATCAGATATATCAGGTATCGAAGAGTGTTTCTTATAATATTGGTTGTTAGTGATTAGTCGCTTATCAATAGAAGGAGTTCATCCTTTATCTGGTTGGGAACGTTGATGTTACGCAGTATGAGGGAGCGGTTCCATTCCTTTACCTCGTTTTGCTTCATGGAGCAGAGAATTTCTCGGAACTGTTCAGCCTCCTCGTCCGTGTAACTGTCTGATTGTCTGCCTGCATAGACATCAAGTTCCTCATCGTCGAAGTATTCAATGGGTTTTGTGGCTGCCTCCATCATACACTCTTGTTCGCACTTGCTGTTGTTACCATCGCAGGCGCCGCAGTCGCTGGCAGGCGGATTCTTCTTTAAGGCGTCCTCTAAGCCGGTGCTGCCGAGATAGCGGCGAAGGATGTGTGTGGCAATGGCAAGCACAACCAATGCAACAGCAAAGTATATGGTGTTAGGGTTCATATTATTTTCTGTATGTCGCTCCAATAGTTGGTATATGATTTGGAAACGACTTCGGGGTTGTTGATGTCTATGTGTCCGAACTTTATGGCAAGTGGTGCGAAGGACATTGCCATTCGGTGGTCATCGTATGTGTCGATGGGTTCAAAGGTGGGTGTGCAGGTGTTGCCGTTCCACAAGAGTTCCCTATCGTTCCTGCTTTCGAGAACGTATCCCACTTTTCGCAATTCGTTGCACAGGGCATCAATACGGTCGGTCTCCTTTATGCGTAAGGATTGGAGTCCCGTGAAGTGGAAGGGGATGTTCATTGCACAGCATGTAACTGCAAACGTTTGTGCCATGTCAGGAATGTCTGTGAAATCGTACTCGAGGCGATGGATATTGGTGAACTCCTGTTTGGTTGAGATTGACACGCCTTCCTCTGTGAACCGGGTGTCTATTCCGAGCTTGTCGAAAAGCTTTGCAATGGCAGAGTCTCCTTGAGATGAGTTGGGATAGAGTCCTTTGAGGGTAATGCGGTTGTGTTTGTCTGCCCCTGTTGCCGTTTTGATGGCAAGGATTTCGTACCAGTAACTTGCTGCACTCCAGTCGTTTTCGACTATGAATGATGTGGAAGAGTATGGTGAGTATTGTATTGTAATCGTGTCCTGTGCTGTCCATTCTGCCTTTGCCCCGAAATGCCTCATGATGTCAAGGGTCAGGTTGATGTACGGCCTTGATATTATTTCTCCTGTCAGCTTAAGGGTCAGCCCGTCTTGCAGCAGGGGGGCAATCATGAGAATGGCGGAGATATATTGTGAACTGACACTGCCGGGTATGCTTAAATGGCCTCCTTTAAGTGATTTGCCGCATATCTTCAAGGGGGGATAGCCTTCCCTCTCTACATATTCAACGTCTGCCCCCAAAGAACGGAGTGCATCTACAAGAATGGCGATAGGGCGGTTTTTCATGCGCTGGCTGCCGGTGATGATGTGTTCGTCATTGCATCGTGCCGCAAGGAATGCGGTAAGAAAGCGCATGGATGTGCCTGCCGCCCCGATGTTTATTTCATAGGGCAGCCGTTGGGAAAATGCCTGCAGCAAGACGGTGGTGTCATCGCAGGTGGCAAGGTTACGGACGTGTTCAGCAGGATTGTGGCTTCCGCAAAGGGCGGAAACTATAAGCACTCTGTTGCTGATGCTTTTTGATGCAGGCAGAGTGATGGTGGTGTTTATTGTGCTGTTGTTGAAGGAAACTCTCACGGGGCTTCTTAGTACCATTTGATGTTGTTGGTGGCGCTGGAGCGTTTGTCGTATTTCAACACATCGGTGAGTGTGGCGGCATTACAACGGAAGGTGAAGTTGTAGGATTGGTAAGGGGCCAACACAACCTGTGCGGACATACTGAAGCAGTGGAGGTCGCGAGACAGTGAGGCTGTTGTCATGGAAATCTTCTTGTTCTGGAAGTCGTAGCCGGAAGAGAATGATATGTTCCAGCCGTCGCTTATCTGGAGGTTGCCGCTTATGTTGAGTGTCTGGGTGAACTTGTACGGAAAACGTACAGAACCATCTTCCCGGACAGTATAGTCGCTCCCCCTGTCTTCTGTCATTGAAATTCCGTAGCCAAAGGTAAGAGACCAAGGCATCTTGAACTTCATGTATCCGTCATCGTCAGTTTCCGCAACACCAGAGTCGCCTCCTCTTGCCCTCTTCCCCTTCTCCATAACGTTGTCGATGTTCGATTCTACGCTGTCATCATCGTCATCCTTGTCATCCTTGTCATTGTTGTTGTCTTTTTGTTCTCCCCATTTGAAGAGCTTGCGTAGTTTCTCCGGATTAAGGGTGTAGGAGATGTTTTGTGATATGCCTTGGAAGCGTCCGAAGCGTCCGAAACTATATTCAGACCTGTTGCTGAGATACGGTTTCCCGTTCTCATTAATCATATAGGCGTATGTGGCGAAAACAGGGCTTATGTTGAGGGTGTAGCTTTTTGAAAGCTTGAGGCGGACGCGGAGGGACAGGTCGCTCCAGGGACGTTCCTTAGCCGCCATGTTGTAAGACATACTTGCACCCAACTCATCAATGATGCTGATTTTCTTGTATCCTATGCTGTCCTTGTCCGACTTTACCTTCATCTCGATGTTGTTCGACAAATCGAATGAAACTGAGCCAGTCATGCCTTTGCCGGGCACGCCGAATACAGAACCAGAATATGGAGAATACTCTACAAGCGACACATTGCCTTGGGCATCCGTCTTCTGGTATGTTTCATAGTAGCCGTAAGTGGAAGTGGAGAAATCCGGAGAATAGCTGAAGCTCACCTTGGGGGTCAGCACATGACGGACTGCCATAATCTTGTCGCCAAACACCTTTTTGTTCGGAATGTACATACCATAGATTTTAGTGTTGGCGGAGAGAGAGAGGTTCCAGTTGAACACGTTGTAGAAACCGTATCTCTTGTCTTCGACTTCTTTTTGCTGTTTTTCATCCCACGACTTCATGGTCTTGTTTGTATACATCCTGTCGGTGAAGCTGAACGACGGACTTACATTGATGTACTTGAGTACAGTGATGTTTGCAGACACCGGGATATTGTGTTGCATGGCGTTCTTCCAGTCTCTTATAAGGTTAGACTTGAAGAACATGTCTTCTTTTGTGGTTATGGAGTTTGTGAGATGACCGGAATAACGCATGGAAATCTTCTCATACCACCGTTCTTTTCCGACCGCATGCTTCCGCTTGAAGGGGTAGAAGGTTGAGATGTTGATGTTCAGGTCGGGCAGAGTTACAGCCAAGGTTGAGTCGCGCATGTTCTGAGAGAAGTTGGCTGTACTGCTCAATGTCATTCCTATGGATGAGAACGTCGTACCCCATGATACCGATGATGTGCGCAGACTCTGTGTCATTGCCTGCGGGTTGTACATGGAGTTCAGGTTGTTCCGTTCATAGTTGGATGTGGCGAAATTCACACTTGCAGAGAGTGTGTTGAACGGGTTTGCCTTCGCATCCTGACTATGCCTCCATTGTATCTTGAATGACTGCTGCCTTGTATAGTCGGGCATACCCTTTTCGCCAGTCCTTGTGTCCTGATAAGAGAAATAGAATGAGCCATTGAATCGGTAGCGTTTCCTGTAGTTCGATGCGAGCGAGACTCCCCAAGACCCCTTTGTATATATCTCCCCAAGTACCTTAAGGTCTATCTTGTCGCTGATGGCAAAGTAGTAGCCACCGTCGCGCAGATAAAACCCGCGGCTCATCTCGTCGCCATATGTCGGCATGATGAAACCGCTGGAGTAGCTTTTTGAGAAGGGGAAGAAACCGTATGGTATGGCAAGAGGAAGAGGTACGTCGGCGACAACAAGGTATGCGGGGCCGAATGTCACGTCCTTTCCTGGCCGAACCTTTGCACGGGAAAGGGCAATGTAGAAGTCCGGGTGGTCTTCATCGCAGGTGGTGTATCGACCATGCTTCAGGTACATAACGCCCGAAGAGTCGCGTTTTGCTATTTCTGCGGTGAGGAAACCGTCCTGTTGCGCAGTATAGACGTTGTTGATGAACCCGCGTTTCGATTTGAAGTTGAAGGCTATGGTGTCGTTCTCGTAGGTGTCGTTACCCATCTTGAATACGGGTGTCCCGATCTTGTTGCCCGTTGTGTCAGTGATGCCGATTGCCCTGACAAGCGATGAGTCCATGGAAAGGCTGACGCGTTCGCTCTGCAAGTCCATATCTTCATACTTCACATTCGACTCGCCATAGAAGAATGCGCTCTTTGTGCGTGCATTATAGACCATTGAGTCTTTGGCGGTGAAGTTTACGGGCGACTCTATTCCGTTGGCTTTCTTGCGGTTAATGCTGTCAAGACGCAGGGAATCGTCGACAGCCTTGTTGTGTTCTTTTATGAATAGCTCCAGAGAATCGATCTTGTTTGATGTTGAGTCTTTTGATGCGGCATGAGTCGTGTCCCCATCACCCTTTTGCCTGGGTAAAGGTCTTGATGTGATAGGGCTCGCCATTGTACATACAACGGCGATGAGCATTATGAATATGATTATACGACTACGCATTTAGAAAAACACCGCACCGAATATGGCACATGCACAAATCATCTTTATCGGTCCTACATATCCCCTCCAAACACATACGAAACTCACTGCGAAAAGAAGGCACGAACATATAAAGCGGAAGCGGTCCTCCGTATAGGATGAGAAATTCTCTTTTGTCATAAGAAGCAATACAGCTGAGGCGAGCAGTCCTACAACTACGGGTCTTAATGTTTTGAATACGTTCTGAACCATTGGGGTGTTCATGTATTTCAGGAACATCATTGATATGAGCAGCATAAGAATAAGCGATGGAAGCACTACTGCAAAAGTGGCAACCACACTGCCCAACGTAGAGACTGCTTCAAGCGTTCCTCCGCTCATCTCCCCTTCAAAAGCCTTGTGCACAGCAGTATATCCGCAATATGTCGCCGAGTTTATGCCGATAGGTCCGGGGGTCATCTGCGATATCGCAACCATGTCAGTGAACTCTCCCGATGTAACCCAATGATTATCCTCCACCACGTCGTTCTGTATGAGCGACAGCATACCGTATCCGCCGCCGAAACCGAACAACCCGATAAGGAAGAATGTCTTGAATAAATGAAGGAAAATCATCTTATGGTGGGTTCTATAAATGGGAGTGAAGTGTAGTTATTGTGGAGTTAATGTGGAGTTAA
>JABUUG010000054.1:8209-13960 GCA_021443285.1 Bacteroidaceae bacterium | reverse complement strand
AGTGAATAGTTTGCTGCCGCGATGTTTGAATGTAAACAGTCTGTGCGGCAGCAAACTATTCACTATTCGTTATTCATTGTTCATTGTTCACTTTCATCTTCTTGTCATAGACATACAGGGCGATGGTGGCGGCGAAACCTATTGCGAGTATCACATAGCATATATTCGACGGGGTGTATGTCTCCCACAGTATGTCTGTCAGTTCCTTCACGGTTATTCCCTTCTCAATGGCAAGGGTCCCGATATATTCGTTCTGCGTCAGTCCGTCGGCGATGGTTATGCCCTGCTCCTCGGCGTAGCGGTGGGCGAAGGTTACCTTGTCTGACAGCGTTTCATACACATGACCCGATATGAAGCCGGCAAGCACATTGCCTATGAAGACGGGTATGAAGGAGTAGCCCATATAGAGTGCCTTCTTGTCGTCGGGCGCAATGCTGCCGATGTACTCGGTAATCTTCGGCGAACTGGACATCTCTCCTATAGCGAACACAAGGATTGCCACAATGACAAACATAACATTCTGGGAGAACAGCGTCAGCGCCATACCGATGGTGGCGATGAGGAAGCCCGTCCACATGGCATGAAGCGGCTTCAGCCTCATGACTATCGACGACACTGCTATCTGGAACAATATGATATACAGCGCGTCGCAGTTGATGATGAACTCCGCGTCCATGACGCCCGGCTTCGGACTGTAGTTCTCGGCGAAGAACGGCATGGTGGCGGCAAAGAAATCATACACCGAAGAAGTGTCCACCCACTGCGTGATGAACACGGGCAGCGTGAAGAACAGCTGGTTGTACATCGTCCAGAAGGCTGCCACAATGAGCAGGAACACGAGGAAACGGGTGTCCTTGAAGATAACGGACATATTGCGGAATATCTCCTTCACCGACTGCCACAGTGTGCCTTCAGGTATTACCTTCTCGTCTCTCTTCGGTTCCTTGTAGAAGAACAGGAGGATGAAGTTCAGGCAGATGATGAAGGCTGAGATGTAGAACAGCATATTGCCTTTGTTCTTGAACAGCAGTGACACCATAGGGCCGATGAACGAACCGACGTTCACTATCATGTAGAAAATGCCGAAACCGATGGATGAGTTGCTCTCATTGGTGGTCTTGGCGATGGTGGCAGACACAATGGGCTTGAACAGGGCCGCTCCCAAAGCCAGATACAGATACATGAGGAACACGCCGATGAAACTGCTGAACTGCGGCAACAGCACGAAGGCTGAGGCATAGACGCAGAAGGCGATGAACAGTATGCGGCGGTAGCCGTAGCGGTCGCTTATGGCGCCGGTGATGACGGGGAGGAAATAAAGCACGCCTGTGCCCACACCCATGATGATGCCTTTCTGCGACTGTGAGAACTCCAGACCGCCGAGGTCTGATGATTTCGTAAGGTAGTTTGCAAAGAGCATGAAAAAGCCATACCACGCCCAGCGCTCGAAAAGCTCTATCGTGTTGGCAACCCAGAATGTGCGGGGGAATTTCATAGTTGTTGGAATTAAAAGCCCCACCCAAACCCTCCCCCTCGTGGGAGGGCTTAAAAAGCAAGACTTGGTTGATGGGGACTATCTGTTGTTTATATGTTATATGGTCTATTGAAAAAAGGAGAAATAATGCTAATCTGCTTCCTCCCCCACAAGGGGGGGAGTCAGAGGGGGGCTGTCGCCTCACGCAGCCACTGGCGGTGTTCCTCGTCGAGGTATGGGGCGAGGCGGTCGTAGACGGTCTGATGGTATCTGTTGAACCATGCTATCTCTTCCTTGTCGAGCATATCCACTATGATGGGGCTTGTCAGCACGGGGCAGAGTGTGAGAGGCTCGAAGGTGTAGTATGGGCCGTAGGCTATTGCCTCCACATCCGACTCCACTACGAGCATCGTGTTCTCGTGGCGCACGCCGTGGCTGCCCTCTATGTATATGCCCGGCTCACAGGTGATAACCATTCCCGGCATGAGCGGTGTGGGACGCCACTGCATACGGAACTGGTGCTGGTCGATGCTCTCATGCACCGACATGAACGAACCCACGCCGTGGCCCGTACCGTGCAGGTAGTTTATGCCGTAGCGCCACATGGCGTCGCGTGCGAGGCTGTCGAGGTTGGTGCCGTTAATGCCTTTGGGGAACACCGCCGAGCTGAGCCTTATCCATCCGCGCAGCACCAGCGTGTAGTCGCGTCGCATCTCGTAGGTCAGCGGCCCGAGCGGTATGGTGCGCGTGATGTCTGTAGTGCCGTCGAGATACTGCCCGCCGGAGTCTATGAGCAGCAGCCCTTCGGGTTTCACGGGGATGTCGGTCTCTTCGTTGGCGGAGTAATGCACTATCGCGCCGTGTGCGCCGTAGCCCATGATGCTCTCAAAGCTCAAGCCCATGAAGTGTTCCTGCTCTGCGCGGAAGGCTTCAAGCCTTGCGGAGAGGGACAGCTCGGTCTGTCCGCCCTTCGGCACATTCTCCAGTGTCCACTTCATCCACTTCACCATCGCCACACCATCTCGCTCCATTGCCTTGCGGAAACCCTTTATCTCCGTATCGTTCTTGTACATGAGCATAAGGGCTATGGGGCTGGTCTTGCGTATAGGCGTCTTTATGGCGGAATATACGGCATAGTTTGTGGCGGCGGGGTTGGCATATACAGGCATCGTGCAGGCAGCCACATCTGCGGCAATCTCCTCATAAGGTCGCACAGCCACACCCTCCCGCTTCAGGTATTCCTCCACCTCTGGCGTCAGCTTCTCCTTATATATATATAATGTGGCAGTGTCGGGCGTTATGAGCATATAGCTGACGAGGAATGGGGTGTACTCCACATCGGTGCAGCGGAGGTTGAGCGTCCATGCCACTTCTTCGAGCATGGACACGAGCAGCGCGTTTCCTTTCAGTTCCTTGCGTATGCGCTCAATCTTGCTTGCTGCCGACTCGCCGGCGTATTCCATGGTCTGTATGAACACCTTCCCGTCGGGTATGCCTGGGCGGTCTGCCCATATCTCGGCGTAAGGGTCGATGTCCGTGCGGAGTGTCATGCCGTATTCGCGCAGCTCGTTTTCGAGAGCCTCAGCGTCTTCGGTGGTGTTCACCCATCCGTCGATGGCAACCACCGCACCGTTCTTTGCCTCCTGCAAGGTCTCTGCTATCCATTCCGCCTGTGTCGGCGTGCCCTCTATCCTCTCCTTCATGAGCAGGAACTCCGAACCTTCAAGCTGTTCGGCGGCGGCAATGAAATAGCGGGAGTCCGTCCAGAGGGCAGCCTTGTCGAGGGTAACGACGGCAATGCCGGCAGAACCGTCGAAGCCGCTTATCCACCGCCTCGACTTCCAGCGGTCGGGTATGTATTCTCCTGAATGGGGGTCAGTGCTTGGGGTAATAAATGCACTGATGCCCTCACGCTGCATAATGGCGCGGAGGGCAGTGAGTTTTTCATGTTTGGGCATATTTTATATGTAGAAGTTAGAGGGAGTTAATTATCCTTGACCTCCTGCCGCCTGAACACCGTGTCTATGCTGTTCACATGATGGGCGGAGAAATAGCCGAAGGCACCGCCGGAGATATTGGTTATAGGGTTAGACGCATTCTGCCGCCCCACCTGGAGCGAGAAGAAATAGTCGTAAACACTCTGGTCGATAGTCCACAGCTCTACGTGTATCCTGTCATTCTCAAACAGGAGTGCGTCGCGCTCTTCGGGGTCGTTCTCGTCGAGTTTCTTTTCCGTAGTGCAGCCCACCATCGACTGCGCACTGAAGAAGTCCTTGTTCACCTGCTTTCCCGTAGTGCTCCTGTAGAACTCTCCGTTCTTGTACATGCGGAAATGCGTGCGGCTCAGCTCTGCTGCCTTCGGATAGGTGTGCCAGAATTTCAGGAGCATCATCTTCATTCCTGCCGACGTAAGCCATACGAACTTAACGGAGTCGAGCCTTACCTCCTCCCTCATCGTGGAAGAAGCCTTGAACTCCCTGCCGTCAATCTTCACGTTGAGCGAGTATGTGCGGCCCGTCTCGCCTTTCCATCCTGAGGGCGAACGGTAGTAGCCGTCGCTGCCATAGACGAGGCGTTCTGTCTTTCCGTTGTCGTCGCTTATCACCACCTCTGCTCCCGGCAGTCCCTGACCCCTTACGCTGTCGCTCACATTGCGCGACTTGGTTATCAGCACCTTCGCCGGTTCGTCGCTGACATCGCCCTGAACAACGTAGAACGGCTCCACCTCATTATAGTCAAAGTCGAGCCCCTTCTTGCACGATGACAGCACTACAGCCACTGCTGCCATAACAAATACACTATACTTTTTCCAACATTCTATATATCTGTTCATAGTCTTTCTTCAAATGCTATTCTTATTCATCCCCCCTGTAGGGGACAGAAGGGGGCTACTAAAAATAAAAGTTATACGACACCGAAGGCAGTACGCCGAAGAGTGCAACGAGTGTTGCCTTTGTTCCCGACTGGTAGGTGCTGTTGTTCTTGAAGGTTATCATGTACGGGTTGTAGCGGTTGTAGGCATTATATACACCGAACACCCATTCCGATGACCATTTCCTGCCTTTCTTTGTCTGGTGCTGCCGCTTGTATGTGGCACTGAGGTCGAGGCGGTGGTATGCCGGTGCGCGGTAGCCGTTGCGCTCGGCATAGTAGTAGATGGTCTCGCCCTGTATGTCATACTTGGCGCTTGGTGCGGTCAGCGCCTGTCCCGACTGAAGCACCCATGTGGCGGAGAGCTGCCATTTCTCAGTGAGGTCGTACATCAAAGCTATCGACACGTCGTGGCGGCGGTCGTTGGATGCCGTGTACCACTCGCCGTTGTTTATGCCATCTATCTTGTTGTCGGTCCATGAGAGGGTGTAGCTCACCCACCCTGTCAGCTTGCCAGTATTCTTCCTTGCCATCACCTCAAAGCCATACGACCTGCCCTTGCCGTCGAGTACTATGCGCTCCACCTCTATCTCAGAGGTGAAGTTCTTGCCGTCCTTGTAGTCGAGCACATTGTCGAGGGTCTTGAAGTAACCTTCCGCCGACACCTCGTATGCGCCGCCCTTGATTGCCTTCACGAAGCCGAGGCTCACCTGGTCTGCCACTTCGGGCTTGAAGATGTTGCTGCTCATGGTGTATCGGTTGAAGGTAGATGACATTCCGTTGTTGTAGAGCGGCCGTATGTTCTGCCCTGTGCGCGCATAGCCCAGCTTTATGCTTGCCGTCTTGTTCACCTTGAAGTTGGCGGTGAAGCGGGGCTCTACGGTGAAGTATGTCTTCACGAACTTTCCGCAGTCGTAGTTGTAGGTCTGCGAAATCTTGCCCTCCTTGTCGATGTCGTAGTATGGCGCACCGCCGAGAGCGGAGAACACGTTCATGCGCACGCCGACATTCATGGCAAGCCAGTCTGTGGGGGTTATGTCGGCGCCCACCCACACATCGTTCTCCCAAGCCTTGCGCTGCTCCTTGCGGTCGAGGTTCTGCTGGAAGATTCTCAGCGACATAAGGTCGGTGTATTTTGTCTGGAAGCCGTAGTTGAGCGTCAGCACATTAGAGGGTGTCCACACGAAGGTCTGCTTCAGTCCCACATGCTTTATGCCCGTGCCGTAGTTGTTGCTGATGTCGGTGATGTCCATCTCTCCGTCGAAGCCATAGGAGGATACGAATGCCGACGTGCTCATCTCGTGCTTGTCGTTAAAGGCGTGCCAGTAGCGTATGTTGCCGAGAGTGTTCGCCCAACTGGTGGTCATGATGTCGTCCATGCCCATATTGTCGCTACCGCGGAAGAA
>JABUUG010000054.1:0-7499 GCA_021443285.1 Bacteroidaceae bacterium | reverse complement strand
TGGAGTTAAAGGAGTTAAGGGAGTTAAAGGAGTTAAAGACAATTGGTTTTTTCTCGGATAACTTACAGAGCGCAAATTCTATAGGTAATGTCTTTAACTCCTTTAACTCCCTTAACTCCTTTAAACTCCACATCCCCCCTGAGGGGGGAAAGAGGGGGCTTTAAAACGCCAGGCTGGCACTAACGCCCATCATAAAGGGCTCACCTATCTGCGAGAACACGCAGTCCTCTCCAGTTGCAGAGCTGCGGAAACTGAATGTCGATGGGCGGTAGTTGGTGATGTTTCTTGCCCACAGAGAGACAAATACAGGCTTGAAGTCTGCTGTGAGCTTTGCTCCGAGCTGGGCATAGAACGGCTGACAGAGTGTGTTCTCCTCGTCCCAGTATGTCTTGCCCCGTCCGTTCATATTAACCTCTATACCGAAGCGTTTCCATTCATAACCTATTGCCGCATTCACAGTGTGGGCAGGGATGTAAGGCACATACTTATCCTCAAGGAAGTTGGTGTAGGTGTATGAATAGCTTCCCGACCATGTCAGTCTGCTGTGTGTGCCGCCTGTTTGCGGAGGGTTGAAGTCGTAGTGTCCCGTCAGGTTAATCTCACCTCCGCAAGACTTGCTCTTCCCGGCATTCTTCATCATACGTCCGTAGCCGTATTTGTCTGCCATCACCGCAAGCTGTATGTCGTTCACTATCGAATAGAACACGGCGTAGCGTATGTCAAACGCCATGCGGTTGTTGTTGCACAGGGTGTTCTTTCCGCCAAACTCGAAGTTCCACGACGTCTCCGGATCATAGCTTATGCGGTCTTCCACCTCACGATAGAAGGCGTCATCGTGCTCAATGACCACGTCGCCCTGCCTTATCTGCGGCAGCATCTGAGGCATTTTCATCTGGAACTCGCCTTGCAGTATGTCGGAGAACATCTGTATGTTGTAGCCTCCGGCACGATAGCCTTTGGCGGCAGTCAGATAGAAGTCCTTGTATCTGAGCGACACCTTCGGCAGCACCTGGTTAGAGACGAGGTGGTGGTTGTTTTCGAGGATTGAGGTGATGACCCTGTTCATCTGCATCAGCGTAAAGTCAAGACCGATATTTGTAATGCATGATGTAAGGTAGTTCACCTCCTGCCTGTTAAGGTCATAACGCACGCCGACGGTTGCGGAGAAGTCCTTGGCAATCTGGAAATGGCTCTCATGGAATACGCCCAAGTTGAACATCGGTGTACGGAACTCACCGGGCACGTCCATCGCCGTCGTAACCTTCAGTATGGCCGCCTGCTCCGGGGGCAGTACTTGAGCCATGGCATTCTTGATGACCGCCGATACACCACCCGTAAACTCTTTGTCGAAATATACCGGTGCAACGGTCTCAAGCCACCTGTACGATCCGTAGATGCCCGACGATGTGCGCCACCATTTCGTGGCATTGCCCTTCAGCGTTATCTCCTCTGTGAGAGCCTTTCCTCGCTGCGTCTGCGACAAACGGAGGAGCTCATGTGCGGTATAGTCCTGATCCATGACCATGTCGTCCTTCAGATACTGGAACGACGTTGTGGACTGCAGGCGCCAGCTGTTCTTGTTATATACCACATTCACACCGAGGTCGAAGAGGTCTCTCTTGTAGTTGTTCAGCATATTTGTGGCAGGCGCATCCGTAATCTCTCCGTTCACCATGCCATCCTCCGTATGTGTCCTACCGTAGCAGAATCCGTCTTCGTCCACATGCTGGTATTCGGCGAAGAGCGACAGCTGCAGGTTGCGGTTGGCATTCCACAGGAACTTCACCTTTGCTCCTGCCTCATCGGCGCCGTCTGCCTTGCGGTCGAGCACGGTGTTTGCCTGATAACCGTCCGTGCCGCGATAGAACACGTCTGCCGTGAACGCAAGATTAGGGCATATCTGGAAGGCGTATCCAAGCTCTGCCTCCCTGCCGAAATGGGTGGAAAAGCCGAGATGGGCGGTCAGAGGGTTTTCTTTCTTTGCCGCGCTGATAGGGTTCCTGCCGTCGATGCTTATCAGTCCGCCCTCGGAGTTCAGACCGTAGAGTGTGCCCTGAGGGCCGCGCAGCACCGTCATCTTGTCCACATTCCAGTAGTGTCTGTTTACCGCGCTCTGGAAAAGCAGCGGAATGTTCTCATAATAGACCCCAACCGAGGGGGCATTGATGCGCGAACCGATGCCACGCACATATATCGCAGAGGTAAGCCGGGATCCGTAACGAGGCACCTCAAGTGCAGGAACGTACTGCGCCATATCCTGAATGCCACGAACATCGTGCCTCAGGATGAACGTGCTGTCAAGCTGCGTGTAGCTCACGCCCTGCTTGTCAACCACCTCCGTCGATTTTGCCAGACCGTCAACCACCACTTCTTCGAGGAGTTTCTCCTGCTGCACACTCTGCGCCTTCACAGCAGAACACCCAACCGCTCCCGTAAAAACAAATGCCAATATTGCTGTTCTCATAATCATTGTTTTATCTGAAAATCCGCGCAAAAGTACAATTATTAAATATTATGCTATGCAGAATCGCAAATAACTTGCACTTTCCTTTGCCAAATATCTAATATATAATACCTTTGCGCAGCAAACAACAACAATACAAACATGAAAAAAACACTGTTCATTGCTCTGGCGCTATGCCTGTCGCTAACGACAAACGCACAGAAAAAGGTATCCATCCTCGGCGACTCCTACTCCACTTTCAAGGGCTATATCTCCCCCGACGTGAACGAACCATGGTACCCCCGCGACGAGAAAGACGCTAACAACAAGCCCAAAAACGATGTCCAGGATGTCAGTCAGACATGGTGGAGGGTGTTCCTCGACAACAACAAAGACAAGTACCAGCTTGAAAAGAACAACTCATATTCAGGGGCAACCATCAGCTGCCACGGCTATCAGAATGAGGACTACTGCTACCGTTCCTACGCCACAAGATGCGTAAACCTCGGCAACCCCGACATAATACTCGTCTTCGGAGCGACAAACGACAGTTGGGCAGGGGCGCAGGTAGGCGACTACCAGTACGCCAACTTCACGAAGCAGGACCTCTTCAAGTTCCGTCCCGCCATGGCACACTTCCTACAGACCATACGGATGTACTATCCGAAGGCAGAAATCCACTTCATCCTAAACAGCGAACTGCGCGAAGAGATAAACGAGTCCATCTACACGCTCTGCCACCAATACCACGTCCCCGTCATCGCTCTCAAGGACATCGACAAACAGATGGGGCATCCGTCAAAGAAAGGCATGAGCGCAATTGCCCAGCAGGTGGAGACAGCATTGGCACAGAAACCCGCCACAAGATAAAGCCTTTTCAGCAGAAATTCAGCACATTAAGCACTTTTTTCTCCTTTTTCTTTGGCTGTAAATGCAAAAGGCTTACCTTTGCAGCCGTAAAAACACAACTCATATTTTATCGGATATTATAGGAATTGCAGGAACATCCCCTGCAATTCCTATAAATTTTACACCCTCTCATTAATAATCAATAATAATTAGCATATATGGCATACATGTCACAAGAAGGCTACGACAAGCTCGTGGCCGAGCTTGCGCACCTCGAAGGTTCTGAGCGCAAGAAGGCTTCAGCGGCGATTGCTGAGGCAAGAGACAAGGGAGACCTCAGCGAAAACAGCGAATACGAAGCTGCGAAAGAGGCTCAGGCACATCTCGAAAACAAAATCAACAAGCTCAAGCTCACCATCGCAGAAGCTAAAATCGTCGATATGAGCCGACTAACGGCAGACACAGTGCAAATTCTCACCACAGTGGAACTGACAAACCTCGGCAACAACGCCAAAATGAAATACACCATTGTCAGCGAGAACGAGGCTAACCTGCGCGAAGGAAAAATCTCCATACAGACCCCTATCGCACAAGGGCTGCTCAACAAGAAGGTCGGCGACGAAGTGGAGATAACCATCCCTCGCGGCACAATAAAGCTCCGCATAGAAAGCATAAGCATCGGTTAGTCAGAAGTTTAACCATTACCAACGAGCCACCGTGTCCGGCACTACTGTGCCGAATAAAAAAAAACAATCAACAGAAACCATGTCCATTTTCTCAAAAATTGCAGCTGGCGAAATTCCCAGCTATAAGGTTGCGGAAAACAACAAATACTATGCTTTCCTCGACATAAACCCACTAAAAGAAGGCCACACACTTGTCATCCCTAAGCGCGAAGAAGACTACTTCTTCGACCTTGACGATGTGGAACTCGCAGAAATAATGGTCTTTGCCAAGCGTGTGGCAGCCGGCATAAAGAAGGCGTTCCCATGCAAGAAGGTTGCAATGACAGTGCTCGGTCTTGAAGTACCACACGCCCACATCCACCTCATACCAATGCAGAACGAGGGAGACGTGAACTTCGCCAACGAAAAACTAAAGCTTACAAAAGAGCAATTCCAGGATATTGCTGCGAAAATCGCAGAAAACATTTAAGGAAAGGGAGTTATGCTTTAAGTGAATGGAAGAGGAGTTAAAGTGAAGTTAAAGAGGAGTTAAAGGGACATTACCTTTATGCGTATAGGTCATTCGTCACTTTAACTCCTCTTTAACTTCACTTTAACTCCTCTTTAACTCCTCTTTACCTTCACTTTAACTCCTCTTTAACTTCCCTTTAACTCCACATTAACTCCACTTTCCTTTAACACTTGAAAGCCCCCCTACAAATGCTTTATCCTCCATTCTTGTGGATAAAGATTATTGGCACGCGGACCTATATTCTTCACCGTGCCGAGCAGAAATCCGTTATACGTTACAGCCAAGACGCCCAGCGGCGCATCCGCAGGGAGAGTAAGCGACAGACCGCGTAGATAGTCCAACGCCTTTTCCTTGTCCAGCTCGTAGCGGCGTGTCCTCGGTTTGACAGTCTCGCGGGTGTCAGGCACAACATTCAGGTCTGCCAGTATCTTCCTCTGCTTGGCTTCCCTCTTCTTCAACTGCTTGGGAGAGAGGGTCTCCACAGCGTTATCGTCTGGCAGTCCATCCCCTTCTGTTCCTTGTGCCGGAATCTCCCCTTTTCTGAAAGCAACCATAAACTGCCCTTCGCCTTTTTCGCGTCCAGGGATGAATTTCCGCGGTTCTATGAGGATTTGTCCGTCCAGCTTTTCAGTAATAAACTGCACCATCTCCTCGTCTTCGTAGCAGTTGAATGTGCAGGTGGAATACACTAATACACCACCATCCCTCAGGCAGTTCCATGCGCTCTGCACAATCTCCCTCTGCAGTTCGGCGCACTTCGCCACGTTGGACATGCTCCATTCCGCTATGGCATCCTTATCCTTTCGGAACATTCCTTCGCCCGAACACGGCACATCGCAGAGTATAAAGTCGAATGTCAGTCCCGACAATGCAATCTCGTCCGCGCTGTTGTTTATCACCACCACACGCTTCCCGGCATCCTTCGACGACAGACATCCCATAGCCTTCTCCACATTCTCCTTCAGTATCCATGCGCGTTTTCTCACATACTCATTGGCTATGAGCAGACCGCCATCGGCGAGGTAGTCCTTCAGAATCAGCGTCTTGCCGCCAGGCGCGGCACAGAAATCGGCAGCAAGCCTTATCGGCATCGTTTCGGTAACACGTCTCATCACCTCATCCAAGTATTGGCTGCTCGCGTCCTGCACATAGTATGCCCCGGCATGGAGTAGAGGGTCAAGCGTAAACTGCGGGCGGGAAGTGAGGTAATACCCTCGTTCCGACCACGGTATTTTAGCGCCTAAAGGCAGGTGTGCCACGTCTTCTGGCTTCACATCCACATTGAGGCGTATGCTGACAGGCACCCTCTCCTTAAATGAGTGGAGGTACCTCTTCATCAGTTCCTCACCGAACTGCACCGAGATAAGCTCAATAAACGCTTGGGGAAGATCCATTTTATTGTTGGTTACACATGTTGTTTCGCAAGCCCTACTTTTTAACGAAGAGAGACCCCTCCACCGTTTTTTCTTCCTACGATTTCATCTTCTGCAGGAAGAAGAAGAACAGCGCCGCATAATTTACCTTCACACCTCTGGCATAACCGACGATGCTGAAGCTTCTGTCCTGCACTGTGCCGTCAGACTTGACATAACCGAGCGTGCAGTAGCTGCCGTCCTGCACCGTGCCGTCAGACCTGATATGACCGATGGTGCTGAAGCTGCGGTTCTGCACCGTGCCGTCAGACTTGATATAGCCGATGATACAGTAGCTGCCGTCCTTCACTGTGCCGTCAGATTCGATGTTGGCGATTGTGCTGTAGCTGCCGTTCTGGATGCGTCCGTCCTGCGCGTAGCCTACGGTACTGAAGTTTCTGTCCTGTATGGTCTGGGCATTGACAGAACCACAGAAACATAACGCAAGAACAAGGGAAAAAACAAATTTCATCATAATAAGAATAGATTATATGGGTTAATGGGGTAATCAGCAATTAACAAAAGTGCCTCATCTATGCGGCAAAATTAGTATTATTAAGTAATATGCAAATCAAAATTGGTGTTTTTTTCGGTTTTATGCACAAAATCGTGGCTTTTCTTTCCTGCCTTCTCCTGTCACCGCTTGAAGTAGATGTCAACATAGTCGCACGCCTGGTCGCATGGGTTGTCCATCTCCTGCATACGCCAGTATTTGCGTTTGCCTGTAGCCACGAAGTTGAATGTGCCTTCGCGCACACACTCGTTTCCGCCGTTGATGTGGTAAATCTTCATGACAATCTTGCCGTTGAACACGAGGTGCTTCTCGCTCTCCACGCTGAGGTAGCCGTCAATCCTCACGAAATCGCCCTGATTCTCGCGGCTGAGCTGCTCGCCCACACAGCGGTAATTATTATCGCCCTCCTTGGTAATCTGGCAAGAGCCGAAATAGTCCCACGAAATCCATTGCAGCGAGAGCATATGCTTGCCCACCAGCTTCTTCTCAAACGGTGTAAGGCCCCCACTCGAGGAGTATTTCGAAGACGAGGCAGCAGCACTCGATGAATATTGCTGCGAAGATGTCTCACTCAGATGGCAGAAGTCGCGCGAGAT
The DNA here is from genome assembly GCA_021443285.1 of Bacteroidaceae bacterium. Classification (GTDB taxonomy): domain Bacteria; phylum Bacteroidota; class Bacteroidia; order Bacteroidales; family Bacteroidaceae; genus Prevotella. The sequence goes on along the minus strand of JABUUG010000054.1, from coordinate 488 downwards.
ATACACATCCTGACCGTTATAATTCACCTTGTAGAAATTTCCTTCGGTGGCGATGTAGGTCAGCGAGGCACCCTTCTTCGGATAGATGGGTTGCCCCTTAGAGTTCGTCAGGATGGCATAGTCTGTTGACGGTCCCAGACGGAAGCGAACATTCGTGCCATCGACAATAACAACTGTTGCCATTGCGCCCACGCAGCACACCACTGCGACAAGCAAAGTAAGGATTAGTCTTTTCATAATAAAGAGGTATTTGTTGGTAATAGATATAGGTGATTGTTCAGGTAGCAGGCGGCAAGACGATTATACGGTACAAATATCAGTCTTTTCCGCTGTAGGGTAAATGCCAGCACCTTAAAATCCAGCCTATTCACGACATAACATTGACATACATCACAAAACGCAAACATTTTCCCAGAACACCTCCGACCTATATATGCCATTTAGCACACCTAAAGGGCATACTTAGCATACCTAAAGGGCATACTTAG
>JABUUG010000053.1 GCA_021443285.1 Bacteroidaceae bacterium | reverse complement strand
CTTTAACTCCTTTATACAAGGCATTGAACGAGCTGATCCCACAGTCTGCTTGTTCCGAGTCTGAACCATTTGTTTGTAAGCCATTTTTCGCCTAAGACCTCCTTTACTATTGTGTAGTATATCATAGCGTCCGTCACAGTGTTCATGCCTCCGGCGGGCTTAAAACCTATCTGTATGCCCGTCTTTTCGTAGTATTCCTTTATTGCCTGACACATCACGTATGCAGCTTCGGGAGTGGCGGCTGGTTCCAGTTTTCCGGTGGAAGTCTTAATGTAGTCAGCACCTGAATACATGGCAATGAGCGATGCTTTCTTAATATTTTCTGCGGTTTTCAGGCATCCTGTTTCAAGTATAACCTTCATTGGTACGGCTTCGCCACACGCCTCTTTCAGTTCCTGTATATCGCTTGCAAGACTCTCATAGTCGCCTGAGAGGAATTTTCCCACTGGCATTACAATGTCAATCTCTGTTGCACCGTCGGCAATGGCGAGCTTTGTTTCCGCAATCTTCACCTCCATACGTGCCTGAGACGATGGGAAACTGCCGGACACGCAGGCTATCTCCACGCCTTCCACCTGCAATGTGTCGGCAACAATCTCTGCAAAGCAGGGGTAAACGCAGATAGTGGCAACGTGCGGGAGGTCGGGATGTTCCTCTTCAAAGGCATTGACACGCTCTGTGAAAGCCATTACGCTGCTGTCAGAATCAGTTGTTTTGAGGGTGGTAAGTTCCACACTTCCGAGCAGGAATTTCTTCACTTCGTCGTTGTCGTTCTCAATAACTTTCTCTGCAATCAGTGCCTTTACCTGTTCTTTAATTTTCTCATCGTCAAGCTTGCAGTTGTATAGCTTGAGCATTTCTTCGATTTTGTTCATATCTTGTGTTTATGGATTGATATTTATTTTTAGGAGTTATTTTTTTTCTATGTTTCACGTGAAATATTCCATAAGGATTTCGGCTTTTTTCACGCCTATAATCTGTTCTATTTCCTCTTTTCTTGCCTCTTTTATCCGCTTCACTGTGGAGAAATGTTTCAAGAGAATATCCTTTGTTTTCGGACCTATTCCTCGTATTTCGTCAAGCTCTGAGTGGAGCATGTGCTTGGAACGCTTGTCGCGATGGAAGGTTATTGCAAAGCGGTGTACCTCATCTTGCAGGCGTGTGAGCATTTTGAAAGCTTCTGAGGAGGTCTTCAGTCCGATGGTGAGCGGTGGGAAGCCGAAGAGCAGTTCGTTTGTCCTGTGGCGGTTATCCTTGGCCAAACCGGCTATTGGTATGGTAATGTTCAGTTCTTCGTGCAGCACCTGCCTTACCACTTCCATCTGTCCTTTGCCGCCATCGGTGATGATAAGGTCGGGTAGGGGAGTGCCTTCTTCAATCATACGGCTGTATCTGCGCCTTACAACCTCCTTCATCGAGGCATAGTCGTCTGCGCCGACAACTGTCTTTATGTTGTATTTGCGGTAGTCCTTCTTACTCGGTTTCGCCCCCTTGAACACTACGCAGGCGGCGACAGCATCATCCCCGGAGATGTTTGAGTTGTCGAAGCACTCTATTGTATATGGCATTTTTTCCATTTTCAGGGCTGTCTGAAGCTCTTTCAGTATGCGTGTGGTACGCTGTTCCGGGTTGAGTTTTTCAGCCTGTTTAAGGCGGTCGAAACGGTACTGCTTGCAGTTCAGCTGCGAGAGTTCGAGCAGTGTTCGCTTGTCGCCACGCTGCGGTATGGTGTATTCTATGCCCTCCTGCTGCGTTTCCGGCATTGCTTCAAGGATTATTTCCTTCGCCTTGCTGCCCATCTGCTCCCTTATCTGGAGGATTGAGAGGGCGAGTATTTCCTCTTTTGTCTCGCCGAGTTTCTTCTTTATCTCGAATGTGCGGCTTTGGTTTATGCTGCCGTTGGCGACGTGCATGTAGTTGAGGAAGGCTGCCGACTCGTCGTCGGTGATGGTGAACACATCTACATTGTTTATGGTATGGTTCACCACCTCGCTCTTCGCCACGAATGATTCGAGCGTCTGGTATTTCTGTTTCAGCTCCTCCGCATCCTCAAACCGCAGTTCTTCCGCTGCCTTCATCATATCGCTGTAGATGGCTCTGCTCACCTCGCGCGTGTTGCCTTTCAGAATCTCCTTCGCCTGGTTTATGTTCTTCATATACTCTTCATACGACTGCTTGCCCACACATGGCGCCTTGCAGTTCAGTAGATGGTATTCGAGACAGGTGCTGTGCTTCTGGTCGATGACGCTTTTTTCGGTGATGGGATAGCGGCAAGTGCGTGGCTTGTAGAGCTTCTTGATAAGGTCGAGGAGGGTGTACATCGTGCCTATGTGTGAGTAAGGTCCGAAGTATATACCCGCCTTTTTGTTGATTATGCGGGTGGAGAATATGCGCGGGAAATACTCCTTTGTTATGCAGATTGACGGGTATGTCTTGCCGTCTTTGAGGAGTATGTTGTACTTGGGGTTGTACTTCTTGATGAGGTTGTTTTCAAGCAGCAGCGCGTCCTCTTCGGTATTGACGACGGTGTATGTGATGTTGTGTATCTTGGAGACGAGAACCTTTGTCTTGAAGCGGTCAACCTCCTTGTGAAAGTAGCTCGACACGCGGTTCTTCAGGTTCTTCGCTTTGCCCACATATATAACAGTTCCTTCCTCATCATAATACTGGTAGGATCCCGGCTTCTGCGGCAGGGCATTGGCGATAGCCTTCAGTCGTTCTATTCTTTCCTCGTCTTTTGTCATTGTTTCACGTGAAACACATCATTTGTAAGTTATTGAATTACAGATACTTTTATGAGGATTTGTGCCGAAACACAAGTCCTCATAAGTGTGAAACGTTATTTTTTTGTCCTTACCTTCTTGAAATAGTCGCAGCGTGAAATGTGTTCGGGCAGCTGAGCAGAGCCTGCAGCGAGGTTGGAGAGCTTCTTCAGATTCTTGTACCAGGCTGACTGCGTGTTCATTACATAGATATAGTTGTAGTTCTGGTCGCATTCCGCCTCATAGAGCTGCTCTGGCGAGGCATAAGCCTGCGCGAAGAGGGAATTGTAGGCGGTGAGCTTATCGTTTGAATTAGAGGCATCCAGGAGGTATTTGCGGGCTATCTCCGGGAAGTTCGCCTCGTTGGGCAGCTGCTCGTCGTAGGTGCTCCAGGCGTAATGAGTGATGAACCAGCATCCGCCTTTATACGATGCCTGATAGTAGTATGTGCCGAGCTTGTAGGCTATCTGCGTGCGCTGGTCGGTGTTGGCGACGGAATACTGGTTCTGCAGTGCCAGCACCTCGCGGCAGAAGTCCGCCTTGATGTTGCCTTTCAGCGAGCGTGAGAAGGCGTATCCGTTGCTGTCCTCCCATTCGCCCTTTACCTTCTTCAGTCCTACCCATACTGGGTCTTTGAAGCTGCGGGCGGCGGCATAGAAACCGATGTTCTGCCAGTTGAGGTATTGCTGCGACACTTTCTCAAGATACGGCAGCGCGTCGGCGAGCTTGTTCTCCGCGAGGAGCTTTGTGCCGATGATGTCGTTGCGGTAGTTTGGCGTGTATGTGTTGCCGAGCTTTGAGGCGACGTATTTCTTGAGAGGGTCGTTGGGGTTGTCGAAGAAGGCGAAGTATTCAGCCACTTCCGCCGCGTTCATTGTCTTCATCTTGCTGAAGAAGTCGCTCGAATAGTCGAAGTTGTCCTTTATGCGGTTCTTGTATGCACTGTCGAAATAGGGCATGTAGGAGAGCTGCGATCTCAGGTGGGTGAGGGCGAGCGCCATGTGTTTGTTGCCAGCCTTCTCATACCTGTTGGCGAGTCCCTGTGTTACGATTCTCTTCTGCGCATTCTTTATGCGGTAGTTGTCGGGGTTGTTGTTCACCTCGTTATCGAGCCATTGCAGTTCGTTTGCCATGAAAGACTTGAACGAGTCGCTGTTGATGTCAGCCACAGAAGGCTCTATGAGCATCCGAATACGGCGCGACATATCCTTTATAGGCGTGGTGGCGTTCATGTCCGCAGCGCGGTCTATATACTGTTTTGCGCGGCTGTTGTCGTCCATGAAATAGCTGACTGCGGCAGCGGCAGTCATCCACAGGCACGGGTTCTTTGTGCTGCTGGTCTGCGCGAAGTTGGCGGCGAAGGTAATGAAGTTTCTGGCTTCAGTTATGTAGTCGGGGTTAATCTTGGCGTAGGCCTCCCCCCAGCTGTTGGCCTGATAAGTATAGTCGCCGCCGTTGTCGCTGTAGTTGTCGAACACCTCCTGTATCTCGTTCACATAAGTCTGTAGCAGATAGTTGAGCACATGGGCGTTGGGGTTCTCCATAGCGAGCTTCTTTATGCCGGCGAGGTTGGTGTATTTCCTGACGCTCCACAGGAGGCTCTGCTGGTCGTTCTGCTCGGCGTAGATGTTCCATGCTGCGCCGCGGCGGTTGGTGTTCAGCAGGGCGTTGGCATAGATGTTCTTCATCATCTCCTTCATCTCGCCTTCCGGCATCTGGGATGCCTTCTGCTCCCAGTATGTGGTGTTCGCCTGATAGTTTTTCAGCAGCATGTTGGCGCGCATTCGCAGCAACTGCCAGCGCTCCTTGTATCGCCCGTTGGTGTCGTATTTTGTGGATGTTGTTATGCACCTTGTGAGCTGCGCCTTGCGGTCGGCGAGCTGTTTTGCTGTAGGGTATTCCCACACATCGCCAAGCTGTCGGCAAATCTCGGTGTAGTTGTTCAGGTTAGCCAAATAGGCAATCATCTCCGTATCACCTTTCCTCTGTGCAGCCTTCTTGCATTCGTCCATACTGAGGTAGACACTGCAGTCGGTGCCGGTGTATCGTGTCCAAAACTCTCCGACGCTCTTGTCGAAGTTTTCACCGAATGTGTGTTCGCAGAAGCAGAACATGTAGTAGCGTTCTGTCTCTCCCATCGGGCCGCAGGCGAGTGAGCTTACGCAACATAGTGCGAGTGCGGCGAGGCTAATCAAAAATCTTTTCATAGTCTTTCTGGTTATAACGGTTGATATTGTAGTTGTTCAGGTCGAAGAGGATAATCTCGTCCATGCAGTCGGGCCGTGTGTTGAGCAGGGCCTTTTTGCATGAGAGAATATCGTCTATGGTGGGCTGCCGCTGCACGATGGTGTCGCCGTTGAGCATGGGCAGTTCGTCCTTCTCGTGCATTATGCCAATGTACTTGCCGTTTCTGAACAGCAGGTCCCATTTGTAGATGGGGAATGCTGTGGCGACAGGCAGGTCGTAGTCGGCTAGGTTTTTCAGGTAGGGCAGCACATCGCGGATGTCGAGGATGGGCTTCTCTACGGAAAGTTTTCGGAAGTCGCCCGTATTGTACGCCATAAGTACACCCTTGTCTGCCGGCGGTGCGGGCTGCGAGAGCTGGTGCAGGCGGATGGTTGATGAGAGGGTGATGCCCTCTTTGTGTAGCTTCTCGCGGAAGGAAGCCATGAAGGAATAGAACTGCTTTCTTGTGGAGAGCGTCCAGTCGCAGTCTATCTGTATCTCTCTGACCTTCCCTATGTGGTGCGTTTCGTTCATCTGGAGTATGCGTTTCAGCAGTCTGTCGGCGAGCAGAGTGTCATTGCTGCGCATACACTCGTTGTGGATGAAGACGGTGGGGATAATCTCTTGGTTGCACGCCACTGCACTGTCGAACTGTATTGTGGCGTTGGGGACATTCTCGTTGTTGTCGTTGTTCACCACATCGAAATAGCGGACATAGATCTTTTCCACCTTGTGTGCCTCCATAAACTCCGCCTTTGCAGAGTCTATCCTGAACACAGTGCTCCAGTAGTACATGCTTCTAACGGTCTGTTCTCTGCGCTTCTGGTGCTCGTTCGTGCAGCAGGTGAGAATGGCTGACAGTAGGAGAAGGATGCAGACGGTGGTTATCGTATGCGCTGTTTTTACCATGCGATAGGCGTTATGGCGTGTTTTGAGAGGAAGTCGTTGCAGAGTTCGAAGTGGTGGTTGCCGAAGAAGCCCCTGTGGGCGGATAGGGGAGAGGGGTGGACGCTGGTCAGCACGAGGTGCTTTTGGCGGTCGATGAGCTGCGCCTTGCTTATGGCATAGCTGCCCCAGAGAATGAACACCACATGGTCTTTACTGTCGGAGATATGCTTTATCACAGCGTCGGTGAATGTCTCCCATCCGCGCCTCTGGTGGGAGCCTGCCTGGTGTTGGCGCACTGTCAGTGTGGCGTTGAGCAGCAGTACGCCCTGCTTAGCCCATGCGGTGAGGTCGCCCGACCTGCCTTCCACGCCGAGCTCCTTGTATATGTTAACGAGCGACGGCGGCACCTTGACGCCTTCCGGCACGGAGAAGCACAGCCCCATAGCCTGTCCCGGCTCGTGATAGGGGTCTTGTCCGAGTATTACCACCTTCGTGTTTGTGAATGGGCATAGGTTGAAGGCGTTGAAGATAAGGCTGCCGGGAGGGTAGCAGGTGGTCTGGCGGTATTCTGCCCTCACGAAGTCGGTGAGCTGCCGGAAGTAGTCTTTATCAAACTCCTCGCTGAGTATGGCGTGCCACGATGGGTCTATTTTGACATACATGGTATTATTTACTATTGGACAATTTACGATTTAGCTATTGGAGGATGATTTTGGGGATTTACTATTTTTTCGATTTTCCGGTATGCCGTTATGCCGGAATATCTGGAGCATCCGGAATAAGCATATCCACCACATGGCTGCCGGCTCCTATCAGGTCTTTGCGCTCGGCTATTTGCATCTGGTATTTGATGAACAGCTGGAAGTTCTCTTCCGTCATCTGGTTTATCTGGGTGCGCATGAAGTCGGCGGCGCCTTCGGGCGAGAAGATTTTCGTTCTTGTCAGTCCGGCGGCGGCGTTCAGGCGGTCGATGTCCTCAATCCGCACATAGTCGTACAGCTCTCCGCTGTCTGTCCTCACATGGAAGTCGCTGTCCACATTGCCCTGTTCGATGAGCTTCGCCATGCGGTTTTCGGCGAAGCAGTAGGTGAGTATGCTGTAGTCGTTGAGGAGGTATGCCACGAAGATGTGTCCGTCGGGCTTTGTAACGCGCTTCGCCTCGCGGAGTGCTTTCAGCTTCTCCTCGTCGCCTATAAGGTGGTAGAGAGGGCCGAGCAGAAGGGTTATGTCGTAGGAATTGTCGGGGATAAAAGACAGACAGCGGGCGTCTGCCTTGACAGCGTCCATTGAGGGTTCGTTCTTCAGCATCACATCAATGTTGTGCTGCACGAGCTCTACAGCCTTCACCTCGTAGCCCTCGTTCTTCAGGGCAATGGCGTATCTGCCAGTTCCTGCGCCGATGTCGAGTATTCGCGGCTTATGAGGCATAGAAGCAATGGCATCGTGGATGTATCTCATTGTCACGAGATACTCCACGATGCCATGTCTGCGTTTCAGCCTCAAGTCTTCCTTATGCTTCCAGTAGTGGCGCTCGATATTGGAAAGTTTGGCCATTCGATGTGTTGTGTGGGGTCATTCTTTGAAGAGGTCCTTTATGCCGCCGATGCTGCCCATGAGGTTGGTTGCTTCGTAAGGCAGATAGACGGTCTTGTT
>JABUUG010000052.1:1696-9232 GCA_021443285.1 Bacteroidaceae bacterium | reverse complement strand
ATCCTCCAAGAAGATGCCCATCCGTTTGTCAGACATCTTCTTTGTCTCCTTCGGTTTTACGGCTTCCTTCTTGTCCTTGAAGCGGAAGAGGTCCTTGAATGTCTCGGCAGACCGGCGCCACACGAATCCGCCGCCGAACTCCTGCGTCATACCGTCGAGCCAGTCGTAAGAGTTATTATTGTAGTAGAAGTTCACATAAGTGTTACCGTCTGCCGTGAGGCGGTATTCCAGATCCATGTGGTCGAACACCGAGTTTGTCCTGCCCTTTTCTATATATCCGCCTGTGGAGACCACACTCCCGACCGCCACCTTCAGTCGGTTGTTGAGGAAGCGTTTGGCGAAGTTGAACTGGTAGTCGGTGTGGGTGCTGCCAGACTGGTCTGTGTTGTTGTCAAGTCCGAAAGAGAAGTCAATGCTGCGCAGTGCGCTGCCCGTCAGGTTGTTTATCTCGCCCTGCAGGAACTGGTTTAGGGCGGTGTTCATGGAGAAAGCGCTCGTGTTGCCGTCGGCGAGATACATTCCCGTGGTCAGCATGGAGACAGCCAGCTTGCCACGCGTGTCCTGCCCCATTGACGCGAGCGACGTCGCCACCTCAAGGTCTTCGGGAGCGGTGAGGGTGAACTCCAGTCCGAGGTCTTTCAGCGTCTTGGTTATTTTCACGCCACACTCAAACTTCACGCTTCTCGATATGCCCGTTTCGCCCCCCACCTGCGCCTTGATAGTCTCCGTGGCGGCGATGTTCAGCTTCGGGTTCATTATGTCGCCGCTGAACTCCACATAGCTGCCCTCCTTTATGGTGAAGGTCTTCAGCGGAATGATTGGCAGCGAATACTTCATGTTGCCCCCCGCCAGACTGTACCTTCCCGTCAGGGTCAGGTTGTCGTTGGGGTTATATTTCATTCGCAGTGATCCGCTGCCCGTGAGGTCCACGTAGTTGGAGTGCATGGCATTGAGGTAGCACATTATGCGCGCCCCCGACGAGACGTTCAGGGTCAAGTCCATGTTGAAACCCGTCAGGGCAGGACGGCTGACGGCGTAAGTCTTGGTGGTGTCCGACATATTGACGAACTCCACGAGCCCCTCCAGCCTGTTGTGGTCGTCGGTGGAAAGAGGCGAGTCGCGCAGTACATAGGCCACGTCCGTCGCCGGCAGCACGCTGAGCTCGCCCTTCATCCTCAGGCGGCTGAGCTGCCCCTTCATTGTGGCGTAGAGATTGATGAAAGCCTTGCCGTAAGCCTCCGACTTCACGTTCTCCTTGGCGTCTATTATCAGGTAGTTCTCCGCCTTCATCTGCACATCCATCGAGAGGTTGTCCATATTGGAGAAGTCGATGTTGCCCGCTATGGTGAGCGGGTTGTCGTTGTTGGCGTACATCTCGAAGTTCTCCAGCATCAGGCGGCTGCCCACTATGCGCACAGGGTCGTTGGAGAATCGCATGTCTATGCCGTAGGGGACGGAATAGAGGTGGCACGAATCGAGGAACACCTCGCCGTTCACGTCCGGCCTGTCGAGCGAACCTTTCACGGTCAGCGTGCCGTCGCCCTTGCCCCTGAGTCCGAACAGCTGGTTGGGTATGAAGCCGTTCACGACATGCATCGGCATCTCAATCATCTTGAATGTGGCATCAATGGTACCTTTATCGGCGGAGTTGTATGAGCCGACGAGTGAACCTATCTCCCTGTCGTCCATAAACATGACGCAGTCCACATGGTGGCCGCCGTCGGCATCGGGCATATACACGAACTCCGTTGAGACATTGCCTATGTCCATGCCCTCATACTTCAACGCCTGAACTGCCGTGGAAGAGGATACGGAGTAGTTCTCCTCATTCTGCACAAAGTGGTAGTCGCCGTTGAGCTTACCCTTGATCTTTGGCGCGTAAGGCAGGGTGGAGAGCAGGTCGCCGAGGTCTATGTTCGCTATTGCCACGGTGAGGTCCTGCAGCACATCGGGGCTGTCGTCGTTTGAGTATATGCCGATACCCTTGCCCGTAACCGAACGCAGTCGCAAATCTGCCGACACGCGGTTGCGCTTGGCGAACGACACGTGGTTGTCGCTGTTCACGGTGAAGTCCTCATAGCCGATGACTATGCCCTTGTCGTCGAGTATGTGCATGTTCAGCCTGTTATCCTCCACCTCTGCGTCTGCCCCTATGCGCAGACCCACACGGTCGTGGCGGTCTTTCACGGTAACGTATGCCTCCAGTCCATGCTCCATTATCTTTCCGTCAAGAAGGGCGTTGAACACAAACTGCGGATTATTCTTGTTGTTGCGCACCTGACCAGAGAACACGCAGTTATCCTCGTCGCTGTCTATCTTCATCCTGATGGTGTCCAGCTGTATGGAGTCTGCCACCACACCGTAGAGGCTTATGTCGCCGTTGACGCCGTGCACGGGGGTGGATTGCAGGTCTATATCGGCGACGTCAAACTTTATGCCGTGGAATTTCAGGAATCTGCTCAAGGGGTTCTCCGCTCCGGTCTTCAGACGGAAGGAGACTAACGGCAGCTCGTTCCACAGGTTCGGGAGGTTTATCTCGTGCTTGCTGAGGTCGTCCATTACGATGTCCGCCAGCGCAGTGCCTTTCTTTATCAGATGCTTGTAGCTGCCATGTGCGTTCAGGCTGGCATAGAAGTCGCCGCAATCCACTACGGCATGGGTGGTGTCGGCGGATGAGAAGATGTCGAGGGTTATGTCGTCGGGATGGAATGTCCTGACGGTATCGGCAATGGTTATGTCGCTGATATTGCCGCTGAGATACACGTTCTCGCCGAAGTCGCAGTTGAAGTCGAGGTGGGAGCACATGCCGAGGCTTAGCGGAACTTTCGTAACGCCGAGATTGTAGAGGTTTATCCGTCCTATATCGCCGCTCATCGTTCCCTTGAGGATGCGATCGGAATTGAGCGCATTCAGTACAATCTCCCCATTGAGATACGTGTTGCGGCTGTCCAAAGACGCCTTTGTCCGTCCGTTGGCTATCAGCGCATCGAGCTGAACGTCAGTCAGATGATAGCTGCCATACTGCAATGCCCCGACCTTCGCCTTCGCCGCAATCTGCGTCTGCACATTGAACGGGTCGTAGCCCTTGCCCGCAGCCGATGCGGTGGCATCCACAGTGCCTATGCCCAGCGATGGCATGAAGTGGTTTACGGCGAAGCGGTGGGTCTCTGCATTCACGTCGTAGTGCTTAGTGTCGGGGTTGAGCCTGCCCTTCAGCACTACATATCCCCCACCCTCGCTTGCCGTGAGGTCGAACACTATGTAGCCGCCCTTCAGCCCCGCAGTGCCTTTCAGCCCTATGCCCTTGGGCAGCGTTACGCCTGCGCCGGCAAGCAGCTGCGGGTCGATGCAGGAGAGAAGGGCGTCGATGTTCGGGGCGTCGATGGCGAGGTTTATGTCGGAAGAATTGAGGCTGAAGGCTGCAAGGCTTACCTTCCCCTTCATCGTCATGTCCATGCTGCCGGGAATGCTCAGCCGGAGGTTCTCGAAAGCCATGTCCTTCATGCCTCCGCTCACCTTCACGCTAGCAGTGAGCGGCATACCCTTGGGCATACGTATGCCTGTGCCGGCAAGCAGTTTCGGATCGATAAACTGCGTGAGGAAGTCGGTGTTCGGGCAGTGTAGTTCTGCGTTGAGGTTGGTGCGCAGACGGTTGATGTCCGTTATGTTCGACACACTCCCGTTAGCCTTCAGCTGCATCTTCCCCGGAATTCCCACACTCAGGCGGCTGATGTCGGCGGCAAGCATATTGCCCCTCATTGCGCCGCCCAGCTCTATCTGGCAGCCTTTCAGCTTGTCTGCCATACCTTTAGGCAGATATTCGGAGAAGCAGGCTATGTCGCGACCGCCGATTGTTCCGTCGAAAGCGAGTTGCAGTTTGCCGGGGTTCGTGTCGGCAAAGGCGTTCATCTCCATGTTCATGCCCAGTGTCAGCCGGGAGTGCTTCGTTTCAAGGCGCAGGTCGTTCAGGTGCAGTGAGGTGGAGTCCATACGAACCCTGCCGTAGAGGTCGCACACCTCTATGCCCCGCTTCTCCTTCAGCGCCAAATGGGCGATGTTTGCGGATATGTCTGGCGCACAGACATATATGGAGTCAACAACGGCTGCCGCGTCCGTGATGTCAACAATGTCGTTATACCTTACGTCAGCCTCGTTCAGCAGGGCGTGCGCAAGGCGGTATTCGTTCTTGTGGAGGTCGAACAGTCCCGTCTCTCCCTGCAGTTCGCCGACCTTCACCGCAACATCCATGTCCTTCGACCTGACGCGGACGTTGGAATTGCTTATCCTTGCCATGTCCGCCTGTATCTTCCAGAACACCTCCGTCTTTGTCGTGTCTTCCGGCACGGAGTCGTTGAGCAGGATATCCACATCCGCTCCGTCTATCTGCGCAAGGTCGAGGCGCAGGGTCTCGTTCCGCAAGTCTATGCCGTGCGACTCTGCCTTCAGCATCCTCAGGCTGCCCTTGATGCGCGCAGCCTCTATGAAGTCTGACGTGCATATCTTCATATAGCCGAACTCCAGGGCATCCACCATCACCTGCCCACGGAAGAGCGGCAGCAGCTGCACATCCACATACAGGCTGTGTATGTCGGCTATCGTGTCCTGCACCACCTCGCCGCTGGCCGTTGTGTCGGGTCTTAACGCCTTCACGCCGCCCAGCCTCAGGTCGAGCGGAAACGCCAGCCTCACATTGTCTATGCTTATCTGCATGCCCGTCGCCTCTGAGGCGTATGCCGCAGCCTTGCCCACCAGCCAGTTCTGCACAGGCGGACAATAGACAGCAACAGCCAACAGTGCGACAAGCACTATTGGCAGCAGTATGATGAACAATATTGCGCGGACTGTCTTCTTCAAATACTTCTTCCTCTATAACAGGCACCCCCTTCCCTTGCGGGGAGGGGGATAACCGGAGGGAGAGGCTACCTACAGATACTCCTCTCCATAGATTATTCTTACCTCATTGCGGTATTTCTTTATCAGCGAAGAGGAGTTCTCCTTCTTGCATATCATCAGCACTCCGTTCTTTTCCGTTACTATATAGCCGTTCAGGTTGGCTATCACCGCCACACGGTCATCGGGCAGGTTCACTATATTGCCGTGGCTGTCCTCGAACATCACCTTCGAGTTCAGCACCACATTGTCAACGCCTTCCTCGGCATACTGGCTGTAGATGGAGTGCCACGAACCGATGTCTGCCCACCCGAAGCTCGCCTTCATCACCACGTGGTTGCTGCAATCCTCAAAGAGCGACTTCTCTATGGACGTGTTGGGCAGCTGTGAGTATTTTGCGCTGACATACTCGCGCTCGCGCTCCAAGGCATAGAACTCATGCCGACGCTCCATCCTGCGGAACACGTAGGGGAACACCTTCATGAAAGCTGTGCGGAACACGCGGGCATCGGCACACACCATACCCGTATTCCACAGGAACTCGCCCGTCTCCAGAAACATCTGGGCATACTCCAACGACGGCTTCTCCACAAACGTCTTGGCATTGAAGAACCGGTCGCCGCCGCCAGGCGCAGCACCGTCCATCTGGAAATAGCCGTAACCCTGCTCGGGACGCGTGGGCACCACACCCACCAGCACCAGTTTGTCGTGGGTAGCGGCATAGTCGAAGATGGCATTCGCCGACTCCACATACTCATCCTCATTAATGATAGCCTGGTCTGAGGGGATGACAAGCAGACGGCCGTCGCCGTTCAGTTCGGGATTGTTGTATATGCGGAACGTGGCCCATGCCACACTCGGCGCAGTGTTGCGCACTATCGGCTCAAGAAGAATGTTGTCAGTGATGGCATCGGGTATCTGCTCCTTGACAATATCCTCATACGTCTTGTTGGTGGAAATGAATATGTTCTCCCGTGGGACAATGCGCAGGGCGCGCTCATAAGTGGTTTGTAGTTGGGTCCTGCCTGTCGAAAAGAAATCCAGAAACTGTTTGGGCAAAAGCCTGTTGCTTACGGGCCACAGTCTCCGGCCCTTACCGCCTGCAAGTATCAGAATAAAGTTCCTATCGTTGTTTCCCATGCTGTATAGGTTGGATAGCGTTTGGTGGTTATAATAAGGTAAACATCTTAAGATTTTTAAGATGTCTTTTTCATTTTCATCGTTACCCGATTTCTCCTAATGTTGATGTTATGGAGGGGTTGGGGTTCAGTATCTTTTTGCTTATATTCATTCTGCCAGTAGTTGCAGTGCTTAGAAAGGCAACTCTGGCATATTTTCTTTTTCGTTAAGTTTGTCAAAATCGCTTTGAAACAGTCTGTCTTGTAAGATACGGTATTTCTCAAACTCTGTCTCGGCATATACCTTAGCGCAATCATGGCTTACGCTGCCGGCATCGTTCAGTAACGGACGGTCATCGCTCGCCAGATAGGCATCAATACGCTTTGCCCAATCCTCCATTGTCATTGGAATGCGACGCTTGGCACGTGATTCAGCAAACTCCAGAACTGCCGTAACGATTCTGCCCATATCCTCCAACTCCATCTCCTTCAGATAATTCTTCGCGATGCTCACATCAGTCTTCACAATCTTACCATCAGGGGCATTCTCCCATGTAGTTAATCCCATATACTCCTTCTCTGCATCAGCACGCTCCACGATAAGTTCTGCGGCTGTATGTTGATGCACAGCATAATGCATCTTGTTCTGTATGCAACGATAGAACAAACGCGTTGTAGGAGCATCCTTATTGTAGTCGACAGATGTGGCATATATATCCGTCAACTTTTGGTAGAAACGTCGCTCAGAGAGACGAATCTCACGGATTTCCGCAAGCAAATGTTCGAAATAGTCCTCACCTATGAACGAACCGTTCTCCATTCGCTTCCTATCTATCACGTAACCGCGGATAGCGAACTGACGCAATACATGTGTGCACCATTGGCGGAATTGTGTGGCACGGATACTATTAGAACGATAGCCGACCGATATTATTGCATCCAGATTATAGAATTGGGTATTATACTCCTTGCCATCAGAAGCAGTTCGTCGGAATTTCCGACAAACTGAATCCTTCTTCAGTTCTCCGTCATTGAAGATATTCAAAAGATGCTCTGCAATGGTGCTTCGACTCTTATCAAACAATTCAGAAATAGCATCTTGTGTAGCCCATATCGTTTCGTCAGCATACATCACCTGAACACCATCCTCCTTACCCTCTGCTACAAAGGTAAGAAACTCTGCCATACTATTTCTTATTTCGAGTGTCACAAAATGAATATGTCAACATCCTCCTTATCTATGCTGCAAAGATATATAACTTATATCAATTTCCCCAAATGTTTTAACGAAAAACAAGATTTTCCCGAACATATAACTTTTTTTATGATTTTTCTACATACTTTTGCACCGCTTTTAAGGTATGAACACCACGTTTCACAACTAACCAAAAGCACGTTACTGCTTACCCCCAAAAACGTGTTACTGCCAGTGTTACTGCCAAGAAAAGGCGTTTGTTAGACAATCAGTTTGCCCAGATGGCGGAATCGGTAGACGCGCTGGTCTCAAACACCAGTGGAGCAATCCGTG
>JABUUG010000052.1:0-1288 GCA_021443285.1 Bacteroidaceae bacterium | reverse complement strand
GGTAGAGCACCTGACTCTTAATCAGGGTGTCCAGGGTTCGAGCCCCTGCAGGCGTACAGAAAAGGAGATTACATTTCTATGTGGTCTCCTTTTTTGTTGTACCCAGAGATAATTGGCACAAACGGCACATATATTTCAGTACTTTATGCGGAAGTACTGTTGTAAATGGCATGTTTAGGTGTCGTAAATGGCATATTTAGCATCCGTAACTGTGCCAATTAGGCTTGGTAAGAGGTATCTTTTTCTATTCTGATGGGATACTTCTTTGACAAAATATTATTACGAAGTATCTCTTTATAGGTGAAACCTGTGAAACGCAGTTGGAAATTCTCCGGCTATTTGTCTCAAAACTGCTCGCCATTCCACTTTGCATACATTTTTATAATAGGGTGTCCAATTTGATAATTTTTTACCATTAACAACATTCTTCTTAACCACCTGATAATCAGTAAAATAATTCAAAAAAATAGAAAAATCTTGCGCATGTGGAGTTGTTTTTGTAACTTTACAGCCTAATAATCAGGCTGTTACATGAACAAAGAAAAGAGAATTGAACGGCTCCAAAAGAAGCTGGCAGAAGCGGAGAAAGAAAAGCGCAGATTGCTACGAGAACTGCATGCGAAAAGTAAAAAAAGTGACGAGGGAAATCGTTCTCACGAGCGAACAGGAACAATTCCTCTTGAAGCTATTAAGTGGTATGCTTACCCGGGATTCCCGATTACGATGTGCCTGCTGCTGTGTGTATACGCAGGCTGTAGTCCTCGCTGTGCTGCAAAGGTGTTAGAGGTGTTCAGTTTTATGCTGCATGGCACGTTTGGCAAGACTCCTGCTTCAACGACAATACGCACATGGTTGGCGAAAGTGGGTGTGTATTCCCTTACCCACAAGCCGAAGAATCTTGAGGAGGCATACGCCCTCATTAGTGACGGCAGCATAACCGTCGGCGACCAGCAACTAATGCTGACGCTCAAAGTTCCTGCAGACCATACCGGCGAGGCCTTGAGCCACTCTAATGCAGAGGTGGTCGGCTTGCATGTGGAGTCAAGTTGGCCGGCAGATAAGGTAAAGGAACATTTAGACAAAGTGATAGAAGAGCAAGGGCACAATCCGGAGTATTCAATAAGCGACTACGGCCCCAACCTAAAGAAGGGATTTAAAATGCTGGGACTCCCACATCATCGGGACATCAGCCACACGTTCGCGATATACTTGAAGAAGGTGTATGGTAATGATGTGGAATTTAAGGAGTTCAATGAGTTGCAAGGAGTTGCAAGGAGTTCAAGACAAT
>JABUUG010000051.1:22414-26075 GCA_021443285.1 Bacteroidaceae bacterium | reverse complement strand
AAAAAGATAACGGAAAGAAGGTTTAAGATGATTTGTTTCTCTAATGAACTATTTGGGTTAATTTATTGACCTCCGGAAGACTTTCAATAAATCTGACTTATCATACTTACCAATGACTGGCGCCAGACTTTTTTGGAATGGTATAATATGAAGAGAAATCCCCTGCAAGGAAAATGAGATTCCATGCAGGGGATGTATTTTTGAATATGCAGGAAAAACCTGCGTATTGTTTTCACATTTCAGACAACCGGACGCCCGGTAAAGGGCAACCCATTGTCTTGCTGATATTTACCACTTGGTCATTACACCTGTAACACAATGTTTTGCATACCAATTGGCAGCGTTTACAGCATTCTTCCTGATTGAATTGAAAATCTTGTTCATACCTTAAAATTTTTAATGTTAAACCTATTGAAGAATTATTGAATACGTCCCTTGTGGTCTCCCACTCAGGTCTTTGTGTTTTACTTTCTGTTCTGGGCAAGCAGAGCTGAGCTGCTGAAGAGTTCCGAATAAACAGCCGAAACGCATGGGCTGCTCGCAATCATCTGCTTCAAATACATGTCGGCAGCACCTGCTGCATTAATCCCGAACAATCTAAACATCTTTTTCATACCTCTAAAATTTTTAAAACGTTTCTATTGAAGATTCTCTAATTAAAATGTACCGCATACGCAACCGAAGTTTACAGGCTGCTCGCGCATAATCATCTGTTTCAAATACAAGTCAGCAGCATTGGCCGCATCATGCTTAATCAATCTGATCATCTTTTTCATACCTTAAAAACTTTTAATTTTCCTATTGAAGATTTTCTGATACTCCCTCATGGCGCTCCATTCGAGGGTTTTGTGTTTTGTGTTTGTCCCTTCTTTTCGGGACTTTTCTCCGGGGTTCCTGACTACCCCTTTTTCCTGTTATCTTTTGTACAATCTTGTTGTTTTCCGGGTGCAAAGGTATGTGGGTCGCAAATTCCCACCAAGGATTTTTACGAATTGTGTGCGCAAACAGCGCGTTTTATTGACAAATGTCGCCATAACAGCCGCATTTTTGCCCCTTTCCATCAGGCAGTACACAGCCTCTTAATCGCTGTTTACCATCCTCATGAATTCCGCCCTGAGTGCCTCTTCCTCCATGAAGAGTCCGGTCAGGTAGCTGGATGTCATGGTGCCTTCCTTCCTCGCTCCTCGCATAGACTTGCAGAGGTGGGTGCCGGTCATCACTATCGCCATGCCGAGCGGCGGATATTCTGTGCCGAGGGCTTCGGTGAGCATGTCCACAATCTCATGTGTCAGCCGCTCCTGTATCTGCATCTTTGCGGCACAATAGTCCACGACACGCCCTATCTTTGAGATGCCGAGTATCTTTCCCTTGGGGTTGGGGAGGTAGGCAAAGGTGTACTTCCCGAAGAACGGCATGGCGTGATGCTCGCAGACAGAGTAGTATGTACCGCGGTCTATGACCATTCCGCTGTAGTTTATGCCGTCTTCGCCGTTGTCGAAGGTCTTGATATTCGGTTTCTTTGCCGGGTCGTAGCCCCGGTATATCTCCTCCCACATACGGAGGATGCGGTCGGGAGTGTCCTTCAATCCGGCACGGTCGGGATTCTCGCCTATATAAGACAGAAGGGTGCGGATGGACTCTTCAGCCTGTTCGCGTGTTACGTTGTTTGCCATAGTTTCTTTGATGGAAAGTTATTATTTCACCATTACTTCCTGTCTGTTCATTTCTCTGTTAAAAAAGCTGTCTGGCATAACCCGGATTGGGGTTGATACCAGACAGCATTTAGTTTGTCTCTAACCTGACACGGCGGTAACGGGAACAGTCTCCTGCCGCTGCCGTGTGCAACATGAGGATTAGTCTGCGATAAGGGAGAAGCGCTTGAAGTCGATGACAGTCAGCTCCTTGTCAGCCTGCTTGAGATAGTCAGACACTGTGAGCTTGCTGTCCTGTATGAACTCCTGGTTGAGGAGGCAAGAGTCCTTGTAGAACTTCTTCATACGGCCCTGGGCGATGTTCTGCACCATGTTCTCGTTAATCTTGACAGTGGCTGGAACCTCTTCCTTTGTCTTGCGGACGATGGCTGCCTGCTCTTCTGTAATCATCTTCTTGGCAACAGCCTCGTTGATGTGCTCCTCGTTGGAAGCGTAGTAGTTGTCGCGGCCGAGTTCGAAGCCGAGCTTGTTGAGGGCGTTGTTCACAGCGCGGTCTATCTGCTCGAGCTTTGTCTTCTCGATGGAAACCTTGAGCTCCTCGTCCTTTACAGACTGTGGTACTGAATCCTCGTTGAGGGCTACCGGCTTCATGGCTGCAACCTGCATAGCCACTGCGTGAGCCTGCTCCTCAGCCGGCTTGTTTGTCTGTACCATCGTGCAGAGGATGTTCTTGTTCATGTGGTTGTAAACCGACACGTTCTCACCCTCGATGAAGAAGTAGCCGTCGAGCTCCATCTTCTCACCGGTGATACCAGAACGGGCGATGACGCACTCCTGTGCAGTGCCTTCCTTCAGCTGCAGTTCCTTAACCTCTTCTATAGTCTTGCACTTGTTGGCAACTGCTGCATTGATAATCTCCTGTGTGAGGGCGATGAAGTCTGCACCGTTTGCCACGAAGTCTGTTTCGCACTTCAGGGCTATCATTGCTGCAAAACCGTCGGCTGCCTTTACGAGTACGCAACCGTTTGAGGTCTCGCGGTCTGAACGCTTTGCGGCGATGGCCTGACCCTTCTGACGAATGATGTCCATAGCCTTGTCGAAGTCGCCTTCTGATTCGGTAAGAGCCTTCTTGCAGTCTGCGAGACCGGCACCGGACATCTTACGGAGTTTCTGTATATCTGCTATTGATACTGCCATAGTAGTATTAAAAGTTTTTTTTAGTTTTTTGGGGGGGATTATTCCTCTGTTGTAGTTTCTTCCTTAGCCACTGCTGCGGGAGCCTCTGCTGGAGCCTCTGCCTCTGTGGCTTCCTTGCGGGTGCGGCGTGCGCGCTTTGGTGCGTCCTTGATAGTCTCAGCCTCGGCCTGCTCCTTGGCGGCCTTCTCGTCAGCCTTCTCTACCTTGCGCTCCTCAAGGCCTTCGGCAATGGCTGCACAGCATGCGCCGAGGATAGTCTCTACAGAGTCCTTTGCGTCGTCGTTTGCAGGGATTACGAAGTCAGCATCGTTAGGGTTGGAGTTTGTGTCAACCATAGCGAACACTGGTATGCCGAGACGGTGTGCCTCCTTAACGGCGATGTGCTCCTTCATTACGTCAACAACGAAGAGTGCTGAAGGCAGACGGCTGAGGTCTGTGATGGAACCGAGGTTCTTCTCGAGCTTTGCACGCTGGCGTGTAATCTGGAGAATCTCGCGCTTTGAGAGGTTGGAGTATGTGCCGTCGGTCATGAGCTTGTCGATGTTTGCCATCTTCTTCACAGCCTTGCGGATGGTTGGGAAGTTGGTGAGCATACCGCCCGGCCAGCGCTCTATAACGTAAGGCATGCCTACCGACTGAGCCTTCTCAGCGATGATGTCCTTTGTCTGCTTCTTTGTGCCTACGAAGAGAATCTTCTTGCCGCTCTTTGCAATCTGCTTGAGGGCGTTGGCTGCTATTTCTACGTGCTCGACAGTCTTGTTGAGGTCGATGATGTGGATGCCGTTGCGCTCCATGAAGATGTAGGGAGCCAT
>JABUUG010000051.1:12337-19929 GCA_021443285.1 Bacteroidaceae bacterium | reverse complement strand
AACTCGCAGAAGTACGGCGGCGGCGCCATCTACAACTGGTACGGCATCAGCGCGGCGCACATCTTCTCGCGCCCGGAATCCATCCGCAAGACCTACGCGCATGAGTTCGGACACCTCTTCCTCGGCTTGGGCGACGAGTATGTGGAAGTGGGCAACGACACCGACATGTACGACCTGAGCGTGGAGCCGTGGGAGGAGAACCTCACCGCACTCGTCGGCGGCAAATGCAAGTGGGCAGACCTCATAGACAAGAAGACGCCAGTGCCGACACCCGCGCCGAAGGGCTACGACCGCGCGCAGACACACCAGATGAGCGAGTGGCAGCTCGGAGCATACGAGGGCGGCGGCTATCTGGAGAAAGGCATCTACCGCCCAATGCCCAACTGCATGATGAACTGGATGCACACGCAAGACCTCTTCTGCCCCGTCTGCGACCGCGCAATACGGAAATACACAGACTTCCTGACAAAATAACAATCCCCGAAATCCCGAATCCCCGAAATCCCGAAAACAGCTCCATAAAATGAGCCACTGTGTTCGGCGATATTTCGCCGAATCCAAATCCCCCCGCATTAACCAATAACCAACAATAACTCATCAATAACAATATGTCAATCTCCAAACGAATTGCAGCAGTCCTGGCGATGCTGCTTGTAAACCTTACCTGCGCATTAGCGCTTGTGCCACTGAATGTCGGAATAGCCCTGCCCCTCCACAACGAGGACGGCGACGGCAAGCGTGCAGTGGAATACTACCGCGGCCTCATAATGGCCGCCGAGGAACTTGAGAAAGAGGGTGTGCAAGTGAACTTCTTTGCATGGAACTTCCACAAGGACTCCGACATAAACATCATACTGCAAGACCCCAACGCCAGAAAGTGCGACCTGTTCTTCGGCCCCATGTACACAAAGCAGATACCAGCCCTACAGGAGTTTGCGGAGAAGTACGGCGCAAAGGTTATCATACCGTTCTCCATAAACGAGAACCCTTCGGGCAAGTATAAGAACGTGTTCCAGGTTTACATCGAGCCCGCACTGGCACGGAAGAACGAGATAAAGCAGTTCTGCGAATACTTCAAGAACTATCAGGTGGTGGTTGTGGGATGCAACGACGAACAGACAAACAAGGGAGATTTCACCGCCGACCTGAAACGAGAGATGACGACAAACAAGGTGGCGTACACCATGACGAACCTCACCACCGCCGACAACCTCTTCGCCAAGGCCTTCAACGCCACAAAGCCAAACATCGTGGTGCTGAACTCCGCCAGCAACACTGCCGTAAAGGATGCCTTCAAGAAGCTCGACGCACTGATGAAGACCAATCCGAAAGTCAAGGTTTCGCTCTTCGGATATACGGAGTGGCTCATGTACACAAACGCCTACGCAGAGTTCTTCCACCGCTTCGACACCTACATCCCCACCCACTCATATTACAACCCACAGGGATCCGCAACCAAGATATTCACGGAGAAGTACAGGGCAAAGTTCGGCTGCGAGATGCTCGACTACAACCCTCGCTTCGGCATAATGGGCTACGACCACGGCCGCTTCTTCTTCCGCGGATTCTCGAAGATGGGCAACGACTACAAGGGCATCTATCCGAACAACGACGCCCTGCAGTCGCGCATACATTTCGCACAGGTGGGACAGAACGGCGGCATGCAGAACATAGGCTTCAAGTTCATACACTTCAACCGCGACAGGGGTATCTACGAGGTGGCATTCTAAACCCAGATGATGAAGAAGAGAGTCCTTGCTATCATGTTTATCACAGTGCTGTCCGCCTCCGCGTTTGCGCAGGTGGGAGAGCATCGCAGCCGTTTTGCCTTAGGCGGAAACGCCGGATATATACTGAGCAATGTCGGCTTCACGCCATCGGTGCCGCAGACGATGTACGGAGGAATGACCTTCGGACTGTCCGCACGCTACACCTGTGAGAAATATTTCAGCACAGTATGCGCCATAGGCGGCGAGGTGAACTACGCCCAGATAGGATGGAAGGAGAAAATACTCGATGGCCAGGACGCGCCCGTAACACTGCCGGAAACGAACATCCCCATGGAGTACAAGCGCAACCTCACCTACGTGCAGATACCCCTCTACGCCCATCTGGCATGGGGACGCGAGAAAAAGGGCTTCAGCTTCTTCGCCAAGGCAGGCCCGCAGTTTGGAATATGCATCAGCGACTCGCACACCGCAAACTTCGACGTTTATAACCCGGCGGAATACAACATGAGCAAACGCGCCTCGCAGACGGTGGCACAGGACACGATGCGCGTACAGAACAAGTTCGACTACGGTATCATGGCAGGCGCGGGTCTGGAATACTCCCACCCGAAGATAGGCCACTTCCTCGTTGAGGGCCGCTACTACTTCGGACTCGGCAACATCTACAAAGACTCCAAGCGCGACTTTTTCGCCAAGTCCGCCTTCGGCAACATCGTAATAAAACTCACCTACCTCTTCGACCTTATAAAGAAGGACAAGGGAGATTAGGTATAGGTGGGGCAGATGTCTCCAAATGGTAATGCCCAACTTACTGACGATTATTGTATGAAATTAAAAAATATAAATGCACTAAAAGGTGGTCATCTTACCACCTTTTAACAAAATTCCTTTGATTTCATGCCATTTTATGCCCAGCAAGTGGCCTTTTAGTCCATATCCCCTTCGTTTTGCAGCTTTTATGCATTAGATAAATTACTACCGCTCAACAATTTGCCGTAAGCAGGAGATTTTTTCACTCGCTTACGGCGTATTGTTTTTGTTTAGCCGTAACTTCGCCGCGCTTTTTTCACATATATATATTATTAACAGCATGGCGTAAAACCCATTTCGTTGTTGGGCAGACCATGTAATTTTATATTCATTTATGAAAGTACTGAAGTTTGGCGGAACAAGCGTTGGTTCCGTTCAGAGCGTCCAGAGCCTCCGGCGCATTGTAGAAAAGGAGGCCAAGCAGAGTGGGCAGCCTGTGATTGTTGTTGTTTCTGCCCTTGGCGGTGTTACCGACCAGCTCCTCCATTTGTCGGAGTTGGCGCTGAAAGGCGAAGAGAGTTATAAGCAGGAGTTTGAGCAGATGGTGAACCGTCATCATCAGATGATAGACACTCTCGTCACCCGTGCCAAGCAGAGAGAGGAACTTTTCAATAAGGTTGACCAACTTTTCGAGCAGCTGAAAAGCATTCTCTTCGGTGTATATCTCATCCATGACCTCAGCGGCAAGACGCAGGACGCTATCGTGGCTTACGGTGAGCGCGTGTCGTCGCAGATAATGGCTGCCGTGATAAAAGGCGCGCAGTGGATGGACTCGCGCTCGTTCATACGCACAGAGCGCAAGGTGGGCAGGGGCGGCAAGCACACGCTGGTGACAGAAGAGACCAAGCGCCTGATAAAGGAGGCGTTTGCCGATATGCCGAAGATAACGGTGTGCGGCGGTTTCATATCAAGGGATATAGCCACCGGGCGCACCACAAACCTCGGTCGTGGCGGTTCCGACTATACCGCCGCCATACTCGCTGCCGCCCTCGATGCGGAGGAGCTGCAGATATGGACCGATGTTGATGGTTTCCTGACAGCCGACCCAAGAGTAATCCCGACAGCCTATACCATAAACGAACTGTCGTATGTGGAGGCCACCGAGCTGTGCAATTTCGGCGCAAAGGTGGTCTATCCGCCAACGATATACCCCGTATGCGTGAAGCATATACCCATCCGTGTGCTGAACACCTTCAACCCGAACAATGCGGGCAGCATCATCTGCGACAAGGTGACGAATGACGCCAAGCCTATCAAGGGCATATCGTCCATCAGCGACACCGCACTCATCACGGTGACGGGACTGTCCATGGTGGGCGTGATAGGCGTGAACCGACGCATATTCACCTCGCTTGCCGATGCCGGTATCAGCGTGTTCATGGTGAGCCAGGCATCGTCGGAGAACTCCACGTCAATAGGCGTGAAGGAGGCAGACGCGGCAACCGCTGTGGAGGTGCTCGACGCGGAGTTTGCCAACGAGATAAAGACGGGTGCGATGTACCCCATGCAGCTGGAGCGCGGACTGGCGACAATAGCCATCGTGGGCGAGAATATGAAGCACACGCCGGGCATTGCGGGCAAGTTGTTCGGCACGCTCGGCCGTTCCGGTATCAGCGTCATAGCCTGTGCGCAGGGAGCTTCGGAGACGAACATCTCGTTTGTGGTGCAGCGCGACCTGTTGCGTAAGTCGCTCAATGTGCTGCACGACTCGTTCTTCCTCAGCGAATACAATGTGCTGAACCTCTTCATCTGCGGCGTGGGCAATGTGGGCGGCAAGCTTGTGGAGCAGATACGCTCGCAGCAGGAAGAGCTGAAGAAGACACGCCGCCTGAAGCTCAATGTGGTGGGCATAGCCTCCAGCAAGAAGGCTGTGTTCAACCGCGACGGCATAGACCTTGCCGACTACCGCAGTCTGCTCGACGCTGCCGAGCCTTCAACCATCACATCGCTACGCGATAAGGTGCTGGAGATGAACATCTTCAACAGCGTGTTCGTGGATTGCACAGCGTCAAAGGAAGTGGCGGACATCTACCTGCCGCTGCTGCAGAACAATGTGAGCGTGATAGCCTGCAACAAGATAGCCGCCTCGTCGGAATACTCCAACTACAAGCTGCTGAAGGACACTGCCCTGGCACGCGGCGTGAAGTTCCGCTTCGAGACGAATGTGGGCGCAGGACTGCCCATCATCGGCACCATCAACGACCTCGTGAACTCCGGCGACCGCATACTGAAGATAGAGGCTGTGCTCAGCGGCACGCTCAACTATATATTCAACGAACTATCGGCAGATGTGCCGTTCAGCGAGACTGTGCGCCGGGCGAAGGAAGAGGGCTATGCAGAGCCGGACCCGCGCATAGACCTCAGCGGCATGGATGTGCTGCGCAAGCTTGTCATCCTCTCGCGCGAGGCTGGCTACAAGGTCGGCGCAGACGATGTGGAGAAGCACCTGTTTGTGCCGCAGTCGTACTTCGACGGCAGTCTGGAGGACTTCTGGAAGAACCTGCCGCAGCTCGACGCCGCCTTCGAGGAGAAGCGCAAGGAGCTTGCCGCCAAGGGTATGCGCCAGAGGTTTGTGGCAAAGATGGAAGAGGGCAGGCTGAGCATCGGCTTGCAGGAGATACCGCAGGACCACCCGCTCTATCAGCTTGAGGGCAGCAACAACATAGTGCTGCTCACCACTGAGCGCTACCACGAATACCCGATGCTCATACAGGGCTACGGTGCCGGCGCAAGCGTAACGGCAGCGGGCGTGTTCGCGAATATAATGTCTATAGCAAACGTGTAAGTCAGCAAGGCATGAAGCACGTGATAATACTCGGCGACGGCATGGCAGACCACCGTCAGCCGTCGCTTGGAGGCAAGACACCGCTTGAGGCTGCGAACATACCGCATATCGACAGGCTTGCCCGCGAGGGAAAGACAGGCAGGCTGCAAACTGTGCCAGAGGGCTTTCCGCCGGGCAGTGAGGTGGCAAACACTGCCATCCTCGGCTACGACCTGAACACTGTGTATGAGGGGCGTGGACCCCTTGAGGCGGCATCCATAGGCTATGAGATGGCTGGCGACGACCTCGCACTGCGCTGCAACATTATCTCGCTGAAGGACGGGAGGATAATGACCCACCACGGCGGGCACCTGCAGACAGCAGACGCGCATATCCTCATCGACTATCTCAACGAGAACCTCGCAGGCGAATACACTGTGGAGGGCAGGACATTCAGCGTGAAGTTCGTGAAGGGCATTCAGTACCGCCACCTCCTTATCATAAAAGGCGGAAGCAAGGATATAGACTGCGCCCCGCCGCACGACCATCCGAATGAGGAATGGCAGCCGCTGCTCGTAAAGGGCGACAAGGCGACAGCCATGCTGATAAACGAACTGATACTGAAGTCGCAGACGCTTCTCGCCGACCACCCCTTCAACAAGCAGAGGGCCGCGGAGGGCAAGCTACAGGCTAACTCCATCTGGCCATGGAGTGGAGGATACCGCCCTTCTATGGAGACGCTGCTCTCGCAGTTCCCGGAGATACGGAAAGGGTCGGTGATCACTGCCGTTGACCTTATAAAAGGCATCGGGCATTACGCAGGTCTTAATATAATTAATGTGGAAGGGGCGACCGGTCTTGCCGACACAAACTATGAGGGGAAGGCGGAGGCTGCCGTCAATGCACTGAAGGGCGGCGACGATTTCGTGTTCGTCCATGTGGAGGCAACCGACGAGGCAGGGCATGACGGCGACGTCGCCCTGAAGATAAAGGCTACGGAGTACCTGAACGACCGCATAGTGAAGCCCATCTACGACTATATTATGTCGGTGGATGAGAATATCTGCGTGGCAGTGCTGCCCGACCATCCGACACCATGTGAGACGCGCACCCATGTGAATGAACCTGTGCCGTTCCTGATATGGCACAAGGAGATAACGCCCGATGCTGTGCAGGAGTATAACGAGCATAGCTGCATCGCAGGCGAATACGGGCTGCTGAAGCTCCGGGAGTTTATAGAGACATTCATGAAAGCATAAGTTTAAGTTAAAGGGGAGTTAAAGTGAAGGTAAAGGGGAGTTAAAGGGGAGTTAAAGTGACATTACCTTTTGCTCAAACACACACTTCCTCTTTGTTTTCATGAAATACCCAAATACAAAAATATCCAAATCCCCCTCAATAGTTAAATAGTAAATAGTCCAATAGTAAATAATTTGATGTTATATTTTTCAACAAACCATAAGGCTGCCGATGCCACTCTTGAGCAGGCGGTGGTGAACGGACTGGCGGAAGACCGCGGTCTGTATATGCCGTACAGCATAAAACGACTCCCGAAGGAGTTCTTTGACAATATAGAAACCCTGTCGTTCCAGGAGATAGCCTATAAGGTGGCCGACGCATTCTTCGGAGAGGATGTGGATGCCGGTTCCCTGAAGAAGATTGTATATGACACCCTCGCCTTCGACTGCCCCATAAACAAGGTTGAGGAAGGCATATATGCCCTGGAGCTCTTCCATGGCCCTACCCTCGCTTTCAAGGATGTCGGCGCACGCTTCATGGCGCGTCTGCTGCAGTATTTCATCAATAAGGAGAACAAGGGCGGGCAGGTGAATGTGCTTGTCGCGACATCCGGCGATACCGGGTCCGCTGTGGCAAACGGCTTCCTCGGAGTGGATGGCATACACGTCTATGTGCTTTATCCGAAGGGTAAGGTCAGCAGGATACAGGAGAGCCAGTTCACCACGCTGGGCAGAAACATCACCGCCGTAGAGATTGACGGTGTGTTCGACGACTGCCAGGCATTGGTGAAGTCGGCATTCATGGACAAAGACCTCAACGAGCACATGAAGCTGACATCCGCCAACTCGATAAATGTGGCGCGCTTCCTGCCTCAGGCGTTCTATTACTTCTATGCCTACGCCCAGATGAAGAAGATTGGCAGGGAGAAGGATTTCGT
Organism: Bacteroidaceae bacterium; assembly: GCA_021443285.1. GTDB lineage: Bacteria > Bacteroidota > Bacteroidia > Bacteroidales > Bacteroidaceae > Prevotella. Next base: position 12,449 of record JABUUG010000051.1, on the reverse strand, counting down.
GATCTGTGTGCCAAGCGGCAATTTCGGGAATATCTGCGCCGCACTGTTCGGCCATCAGATGGGGCTGCCCGTGAAGCGTTTCATCGCCGCCAACAATGCCAATGACATCTTC
>JABUUG010000051.1:4441-12250 GCA_021443285.1 Bacteroidaceae bacterium | reverse complement strand
TTCGATGGATATGAGCTCTACAAGGGCGACCATGCAGCAATATCCTCGCTGATTTCGGGCGCAACATACACCAACGAACAGATTGCGGAGACGATGAAGCGGTGTTTTGCAGAGACCGGCTATATTCTCGACCCGCATGGCGCCTGTGGTTATCGCGCACTGAAAGAGCAGTTGCAGCCCGGCGAGAACGCCGTCTTTGCTGAGACAGCGCATCCCGCAAAGTTCAAGGAAACAGTAGAGGAGATAATCGGCGCGGAGGTTGCGATACCCGACCGCTTGGCAGAGTTCATGAAGGGCACAAAGCAGAGCATAGAGTGCTCAAAGGACTTTGCTGACTTCAAGGCTTTCCTGCTTGCGCAGTAAGGAGGAAGCTAAATATGAACGCAAGTAAATTTACCCCAAATAAAAAATCATGGAAGTCATACCATCTTTCCAAGTTGACCATACCGGCCTGAAGCCCGGCATATACATTTCCCGCCAGGACACGGACGGCGATGCGGTGTTCACAACCTACGACATACGCATGACCGCCCCAAACCAGGAGCCCGCCATTGCCCCGGCAGCCATACACACCATAGAACACCTTGTGGCGACATACCTCAGGAACCATGAGGCATGGAAATCGAAGGTCATTTACTGGGGGCCGATGGGATGTCTCACGGGCAATTACCTTATAATGAAAGGCAAGCACGACTGTCAAGTGATTCGTGAACTGATGACAGATGCGATGCAGTTTGTCGTTGATTTCAATGGCGCTGTGCCTGGAACTACCCCCGACACCTGCGGCAACTACCTGATGCACGACCTGCCAATGGCAAAGTGGGAGGCAAAGAGATACATAGAACGTTTGAGAAACGAGTTCTGCAGCACATACACCATGATAGAGCGTCCTGATGTTGAAGGCATGCAGTTCCACGATGCGTAAGTTCCTGCCATTCTTTACCTTCTCTGCCTTCTCTCCCTTCTGTACCCCTATGCCTCTTCTGCATGATTGACTATTCCGTTTTCCAGAATAAGAAAGCCGCCTACTACACTTTAGGCTGCAAGCTGAATTTCGCCGAAACATCAACTTTCGGCGAAATGCTTTCTGCCCATGGCGTAACGACCGCTGAGAAAGGCGAGGAGGCGGATATATGCCTCATCAACACCTGCTCGGTAACGGAGATTGCCGACCGCAAATGCCGTCAGGCGATACGTCGCATGGTGCGCCAGCATCCGGATGCGTTTGTGGCTGTAACGGGCTGCTATGCGCAGTTAGGGAGTCAGGAGGTGGCTGGGATAGAGGGCGTGAACCTTGTGGTGGGCAGCAATGAGAAGGCGCATCTGCTCGACATACTCTCCGAACATCTCTCAAAGGAACAGGCGGACAAAGTGTCTGTTACACCCAAGACCAAAGACATCACCTCCTTCGCCCCCTCATGCTCTCGCGGCAACCGCACCCGCTATTTCCTGAAGGTGCAGGACGGATGCAACCATTTCTGCACTTACTGCACCATACCCTACGCCCGCGGGTTCTCACGCAATGCCCCGACAAATTTCCTCGTCAGACAGGCAGAAGAGGTGGCAGAGAAGGGCGGCAAGGAGATTGTAATCACGGGCGTGAACATCGGCGACTTCGGGCGTTCTACGGGCGAGACATTCTTCGACCTTGTGAAAGCCCTCGACCAAGTGGAGGGGATACAGCGTTACCGCATCAGCAGTATTGAGCCCGAACTGCTGACAGACGATATAATAGAATACTGCGCGACGAGCAAACGCTTCATGCCGCACTACCACATACCCCTTCAGAGCGGGTCAGACACTGTGTTGAAACTTATGCACAGGCGTTATGATACAGCGCTTTTCCGTCAGAAGGTGGAACTTATCAAGAAACTCACGCCCGACGCCTTTATAGGAGTCGATGTGATGGTGGGCTGCAGGGGCGAGACTCCGGAGTGTTTCGACGAATGCTATGAGTTCGTGAAGAGTCTTGATGTCTCCCAGTTGCACGTATTCCCATACAGCGAGCGGCCGGGCACTGCTGCCTTGAACATTCCCTATACCGTTGATGAGCAGGAGAAGAAGCGTCGCGCGGATATGCTGCTGGCACTCTCCGATGATAAGACACTCGACTTCTACCGCCGCCATCTCGGCACAGAGAGGTACGCCCTCCTTGAGAAGAGCAAGGGCAGAGTGCTGAAGGGTTTTACGGACAATTATATAAGGGTGGAACTCAGAGGCGAAAACATCTCCGGGCTTGACAACAGGATAGTAAGGGTTTCTTTGGATAGCCTAAATGTTAAAAAAGATTCTGTTATCGTACACATACTTTGATAAGGGTCAAATTTAAGACTCTTTAACATATTTTTCCACATTTTGTATTATCCCGTTAATCAAAACGAAATACCTTTGCACCCAGAAATTTTAATCAACACGATCGTATTACAATTTAAAAATTAAAGAAATGAAAAAGTTAGTTCTTATGTTCGCTGCTGTTGCAGCTATCTCATTCGCTTCATGTGACTCAAAGAAGGCTGCTCCTGCTGAGGCAGAGGCTCCAGCTGACACAGTTGAGGCAGTTGACTCTGTTGCTGCTGACTCTACAGCTGCTGCTGACTCTACAGCTGCTCCTGCTGATTCTACAGCTGCTGCTGAATAATCACAGACTGCGCGAACAAACAGCAAGTTACAGTCGTCCGACTCCAAGAGTTGGGCGACTTTTTTTAGTTGTACAAGTAAGTTCTCCCCTCTCTCCCTTCTGCTATAGTTCCTCTTACTTCTTTACCTTCTCTATACTTTCTCTACCAAATGAAAAAAAATCTTCTCTTTCTTGTTTCCGGCTTCCTTGATGGCGGCATTGAGTCGGTGCTGGTGGAGGTGCTGCGTATGCTGGCGGAAGACGAGCGGTATAATCTGACTCTTGCCGTTGGCGTGAAGATGGAAGGGCTGGAGGTGTATCACGACCGCCTGCCGAAGAATCTTCGCTTGGTGTATCTGGTGGACAGCCCTCTGCTTTGCGCACCAAAGAGAAAGCGGCATCTGAAGCAGAGTTCGCCTTTGGAGAAGATTGCGGACGAGGTCTTCCTAAACCCTTTCCGGCGCATCATACAGAAGAAATGTCTGCACAGGCTTGTGGAGGAGAATGACATCGTGGTGGATTTCGACTCCTGTCATACGGGCTTCCTGTCTGGTTGCACCAAGCCGAAGGTGGCATGGATGCATTTCAGTCTGCAGAAGATGATGGAGCAGAACCGCCGCCGCGCTGTGCGCATCACCAACCGTCTGCGCACTTACGACCGTGTGGTGCTGATATGTAAGGCGATGGCGGAAGAGGCCGACCGCCTGTTCCCGGAACTCCGAGGGAAGTGTGTGGCGATATACAACGCCCTTGATGTGGAGACTTTGCGTAAACGCGCCGCTGAGGCGACTGCCTTCCCCTTCCCATACATCCTTGCCGTGGAGCGTCTTGAAGAGTCGCAGAAAGACATCCACACGCTGCTGAAAGCATATTCCATGCTCGACACGGAGGAACACCTCGTGATAATCGGGAAAGGAAGGGATGCGGAGGTGCTGAAAGATTATGCCCGCAGTCTCGGACTGACGGTTTCCGAAGGGGAGAGTAAAGAAAGTGAAGAAAGTGGAGAGGGTGGAGACAAGGCTCATTCCGCGAGGGAAGTGCATTTCCTCGGTTTCAAATCCAATCCGCAGTCGTGGATGGCTGGCGCAAGAATGCTTGTACACAGCGCGAAATTCGAGGGACTGCCCACCGTGCTTATTGAAGGCTTGCTTCTGGGCGTGCCGCTTGTGGCAACCGACTGCCCCACAGGGCCATCTGAGATACTCGACAATGGCAAGGCTGGCATACTCGTTCCCGTCGGCGATGCAGAGGCGATGGCAGAGGCGATAAGCAAAAACCTCACCGATGCCGCTCTCCGCCAGCGTCTGCTCGACCATGCCAGGGCACACTGCGTAAATTTCACTAAGGCTTCAGTAAAAAAACAGCTTGACGTGATGTTTGCAGAACTTCCAAAATCTTTTTGACATTATCCTACGAGTGGGAGATTATGCAAATGTTGTAGATAAATTAAAAAGATATGATAAAAACAATGGGTATCTGAAGGCGAGAATATTACAATGGAATATAAACGCTCAAGCAAGGCGCTTTCTCGTTCTGCTTTTGAGTCAATATGTGCCATGCTTAATAGATGCGGTGGCCACATTTTGCTTGGTGTTGATGATGATGGCACAATAGTGGGTGTGGACAATCCCCAAACTCAAAGAGATATGCTTGCTAAGGATATGAATAATCCTCAAATCATCCGTCCATCTATTTTTTTGACACATGAAGAGGTGGAGGTTGATGGAAAACCTATTGTCGTGATAACTGTACCCGAAAGCAGGCATATCCATACATACAAAGGAGAGATATGGGACAGAAATGGCGAAGGCGATTTTGTCATCAAGAGCGATGATATCATAGCATCCATGGCTTTACGCAAGCAAGACGGTTCAAGCGAGGACCGTGTATTCCCCCAACTGCGGTTAGAGGATTTTGATTCTGCTACTTTTGCTTATATGCGCCAGCAGATAAGATTACGCAACCCTCACCACCTATGGCTCACGATGACGGATGACGAAATATTGCGTTCTCGGCGTATGTTTCAGCGCGACCGCGATGGCTATGAGGGCTATACTATGGCGGCAGCACTGCTGTTTGGAAGCCCGATGGCATTGGGAATCGCAGGGAAATACTGTGTGTCAGATTTGCTTTATCGCACCGACCCGAATATGGTCTTATATGACGACCGTCTGAAATTGGATTGCAATATCATTCAGGCTTATGGACAGATATTCAATTTCTGCCAAAAACACCTTGACGAGAAACCCCACATGGGCAACGACGGGCAGCGTATAAGCTTGAGAAACAAGATAATGCGCGAATGGATAATAAACTTTCTTATACACCGTGAGTATGCCAACCCTACGGTTGCAAGGCTTATAATCACACCACAGAGCATCATGTCGGAAAACTGGAACAGACCTCGTTATAATAGCCATGTAAACATAGACCAACTCATGCCATTTCCCAAAAATCCTACAATAGCCAGTGTTTTTCGTGAAATGGGATGGATAGAAGAGGTGGGAGCTGGTGCCATTACCTTCAGAGACTACTGCCCCTTGTTCTATGCGGGCAATATGCCTGAGATAGAGGACGGCGATTTGTTCCGTTGTACATTATATCTAACAAATCAAGGTGGTCAGACAGGTGGTCAGACAGGTGGTCAGACAGGTGGTCAGACAGGTGGTCAGACAAATACGCTAAATCGAGTTTTCCAACTAATCTCGGAAAATCCAAAAATTACGAGAAAGGAAATCGCAGACCGTTTGGGCATTTCTCCAAGCGCAATCCAAAAACATATTAACAGCCTAAAAGAGAATAATATAATTAAACGAAATGGAGGTGACTTTGGCGGCTACTGGGAAATCGTCAATCCTTCTACAGAATAGGATTTATAGCCCCCCCCTAAATCCTACGGTATCCCTTCCCTTCTGGCAGACATGGCATTACGTTAGAGCAAAGCTTGACAGCTCTTTCCAGTATGTAGTGCCATTTTTTCATGCCCATACCCTCTCTTGCCATATCCCATAGCTCCGCCTTGCGTTTCTCGTAGGTCTTTATCCGGCGGATATACTTATACACCAGCCCGCATATCATCCATTTGTTGAATGTGTATATGGGGGCGGTCCTCATGAGCAGGGTGTACAGCCTTATCTTGTCGTAGAGCCATGTGTCGTCTTTCTCGCTTTTTGACGTTACCTTTGCGTCGTGCCAGCGGAAGCGGTTGAGCTTCCTGTGTACCACAATGACATCGCCGTGAAGCATGAGGCTGACCATAAACAGCCAGTCGCCCGCACATCTGAATGTGGTGAAATCCTTTGTTATCCGCTCGTATGCGCTGCGCCGGAAAAGGACTTTGCTGGCGTTGTAGCATTCGTCCCAGAAGAGCATGTTGCGGTTTATGTAGTCGGTGCTGTCCAGAACCCTCACCGCTCCGTCTTCTTTCCAAGGGTCGTAGGTCTTGTCTATGGTGTTCCCTTTGCCGTCAACAAAGACGGAGCCGGTGTGGCAAAGGGCTGCGTCGGGCGAGGCGTCAAGATGCCTGGTGCAGGTTTCGAGGAAGTCCGGAGTGCAGAAATCGTCGCTCTCCGCTATCCACAGATACTCCCCTTCTGCAAGCGACAGCCCCTTTTCCCATTGTATGAACGGGCTGCCGGTGTTCTTTTCGTTAAGTATTATGTGGCTGACGTGCGGATTCCCCCTGTATTCTTCGATTATATCGCGGCTTGTGTCAGTCGATTTGTCGTCGAGTATTATCAGCTCAAAGTCGGTGAATGTCTGCGCGAGAATGCTGTCTATCCGCTGCCGCAGGTAGAGCGAGTGGTTGTAGTTCGGGACTATTACTGAAACTTTGGGCATGGAAGAGGTATGGAGGGTATAGAAGGTATAGAAGGTATAGAAAGTATAGAAAGCATAGAAAGCATAGAAGGTAAAGAAGGTATAGAAGGTATAGAAGGTATAGAAAGTAAAGAAGGTATGGAATGTAATGTCTTTAACTCCTTTAACTCCCTTAACTCCTTTAACTCCCTTAACTCCTTTAACNGTAAAGAAGGTATGGAATGTAATGTCTTTAACTCCTTTAACTCCCTTAACTCCTTTAAATCCCTTAACTCCTTTAACTCCCAATTAATAAAGTTAAGCTTGCGAGGCTTGAATCAGCTCATTGCTTTTCGCAACCAATTCTTCGAGTGCATCGCGTAGCTGCTCCTGACGTTCCTTGAGGTCTTTGCTGCAATAGCTGTCTGCGTGCATCCGCCAGTAGGTAACTGCCGTGTCGCAGTAGTGCATCGGATACTTTGCAAAGATTTGCCGGTATAGCCAGAGGTCAAGATGCGAGGGGACAGGCGAATTGAAGTCCAATGGGCGCAAAACGTCCGCTTTTATCACCACGGAGGAGAAGGTCGCAATGCGGTTGTAAGTGGCGTGCTTGTTGATGTTGATGCGGTTATAGCCTGTATGGAAATAGTGTTTCTGCATTGAGCTGATGTGTACCACCGTTTTCTGGTGGCACTGTGGGCTGCCGGTGAATATCACGCGGTTATGCACAAAAACGACATTCTTGTAGCTGTTGATGAATTGTGTTATCGTCTCCAGATGGTTTTCATCCCATCTGTCGTCGCTCTCGCAGAAGGCTATGTAGTCGCCCTGCGCCTTTGTAAGGGCGAGTTTCAGGGTTTCGCAGAGTCCGTGGTTCTTATGGTCTTCGTGTGTGTACAGTTTTATCTGACTGTATTTCTCGCAATACCTCTGAACCACTGCCATTGAGTTGTCCGTCGAACCGTCATCAACCACGATTATCTCGTAGTTTCCGTATGTCTGGGCAAGCAGGGAGTCCAGCGTTTCGCCTATCAGATTTGCGTAGTTATAGCTGGCAACTATGACGGAATATAAAGGACGTTCCTCGCCGGGGTGCGTTCGTTTGCCCTTTCTCCGCAGCCAATAGTAGGTGTGCAGTGTTCCGAAACGCACGGGGTTAAAGACCGCCTTGAATATCCTTGTGTGCCTCTTCATCTTGTTCGTTGGTATGGTTCTAAGATAAATATCTGATTCTCCGAATAACCTGAGTAAATAGTAAATCTCCCCAATTACCTCAATGGCTGAAGGTGGGTTCTAAAAATTGGAGTTAAGGGAGTTAAAGACAAATGACTTTTCTGAAGACAACTGCCTGAATACAAACCATATAGGTAATGTCTTTAACTCCTTTAACTTCT
>JABUUG010000051.1:3338-4370 GCA_021443285.1 Bacteroidaceae bacterium | reverse complement strand
TCCTTTAACTTCTTTAACTCCTTTAACTCCTTTAACTTCTTTAACTCCTTTAACTTCATAATTAATAGATATTGTATTAATTGAGAGATATGGCACATGGCATCATTAGCATATAAACAGAATAAATGTTGATGCGCAAATTATGAATTTTCAAATAAACAGCAATATGAAGAAACTACAGATTCTGGTTTTAGGGTTATCCGCCCTGATTTCTTTTCAGGCATGCCAGAGCGAGCAGCAGCAGAACAGGGCGGAGGAGGATTCGTCGGGTTTCTGCCTCGTGACAGACAGTGTGCCTGACGCGATTCTTGAAATACGCTATTTCTCAACCTTCAACTTCATCGGTTCGCGCATCGATGGCTATGAACAGCCTATAGCGATGCTGACAAAGGAGGCTGCAAGCGCACTGAGGAAGGTGAACGACGCCGTGCAGAAGGACGGCTACTGCCTGAAAGTGTTCGATGCCTATCGTCCACAGTGTGCGGTTGATATGTTCATGCGGTGGGCTAAGGAGCTGAACGACACCACGATGAAGGCGTATTTCTACCCCGAACTGACAAAAGACCGCCTTATCCCGGAGGAATATATCATGGAGAAGTCCGGTCATACAAGAGGCAGTACCATCGACCTAACGCTCTTCGACAAGAAGACGGAACGCGAGGTGGATATGGGCGCCCCGTTTGATTATTTCGGCGAACTGTCACATCCCGACTACCCTGTGGGCGGCAAGCCCGGCATGCCCCCTATAACGGAGGAACAATTCAAGATGCGACAGTATCTGCGCAGGGTGATGCTGGAGAACGGATTCAAGCCGTTGGAGTCTGAATGGTGGCACTTCACCCTCAAGGACGAACCATATCCCGACACATACTTTACGTTCACACTCAATGAGGCGAATCTAAAGAAAATGTAGTGAAGGGGAGTTAATGTGGAGAGTTATTTAAGTGTAGTGAAGGGGAGTTAAAGTGGAGTTAAAGTGGAGTTAAAGTGACAAATGACTTCTGCGCAAAAAGGTAATGTCACTTTAACTCC
>JABUUG010000051.1:0-2404 GCA_021443285.1 Bacteroidaceae bacterium | reverse complement strand
ATGCAGGTTGCCGATGAGCGTGAGGTGTTCCCGATGCTCGACGGCGACGCATTAGAGGCTGTGGTGAAGAAGCACCAGCCGGACATCATCGTGCCGGAGATAGAGGCGATACGCACGGAGAAGCTCTACGGCTTTGAGAAGGAGGGCATAAAGGTGGTGCCTTCAGCACGCGCGGTGAACTACACGATGAACCGCAAGGCCATACGCGACCTCGCAGCAAAGGAGCTCGGTCTGCGCACAGCAAAGTATTTCTATGCCACCACCTACGAACAGCTTGAGGCTGCATCGAAGGAGATTGGCTTCCCCTGCGTCATCAAGCCCCTCATGTCGTCGTCTGGTCACGGCCAGAGCCTCGTGAAGGAGCCGGATATGCTCCGCAAGGCATTCGACGACGCTATGGAAGGTTCGCGCGGCGATGTGAAGGAAGTGATCATTGAGGAGTTCATCTATTTCGACTCTGAATTTACTCTGCTCACCGTAACTCAAGAGAACGGCGAGACACTGTTCTGCCCCCCTATAGGTCATGTGCAGAAGAGCGGCGACTATCGCGAGAGCTGGCAGCCGTACTGCATATCGGAGAAAGACCTGAAACAGGCACAGCAGATGGCAGCGAAGGTTACGGCTGCTCTGACTGGTTCGGGCATTTGGGGCGTAGAGTTCTTCCTGACGAAAGACGGTGTGGTGTTCTCTGAACTGTCGCCACGTCCGCACGACACAGGTATGGTAACACTCGGCCATACCACCAACCTCTCTGAGTTCGAGCTTCACTGCCGTGCGGTGCTCGGTCTGCCAATCCATGACATAAAATTAGAGCACGCCGGAGCGTCGGCAGTAGTGCTGTCAAAGACTGATAGCGACAAGCCCCTCGACTATAACCTCCGCGACGTGCTGTCAGAGGAGAACGCCCGCATCAGAGTGTTCGGCAAGCCAAACTGCCATGCAGGCCGTCGTATGGCTGTAGTGCTTACATACGGCGATTTGGACGCAAGCACAGACGAACTGAGAGACAAGGCGAAACGTCTGGCAGAGACGGTATTGTAACGAATAGTGAATAGTGAAAAATGAATAGTTTGCTACCGCGATGTTTGAATATAAACAGTCTGTGCGGCAGCAAACTATTCGCTATTCTTGCTCTGGCAAGCGGCAAAGCCGATTACATTATTCGTTATTCACTATTATCGCGGCATAACCTCCCATAAAATAACATGACATTTCAGGAATTAGGTATTGACGCCCGCATATTGAGGGCGGTAGAGGAATTAGGATTTGAACAGACGATGCCTGTTCAGGAGGCTGTCATCCCTATTCTGATAAAATCCCAAGCAGAAAAAGCGGAGGGAGAAACAGAGGAGGTACAGCACCACGACCTCATTGCCCTCGCACAGACAGGAACGGGCAAGACCGCAGCCTTCGGCATACCACTGCTCCACCGCGTAAAGGTGGAGAAGCGGCAGACGCAGGCAATAGTGATAGCCCCGACGCGCGAGCTGTGCCTGCAAATAGCCGACGACCTGCACGACTTCGGGAAGTATATGGACGGCATAAACATCTGCGCAGTATATGGCGGCACATCGCTTGAACCGCAGATAAGGCAGCTGCGCAAGGGGGCGCAGATAGTTGTCGCCACTCCCGGCCGTCTGGTTGACCTTATAGAGCGCGGCTGTGCTGACCTCAGCAATGTGCAGGATGTGGTGCTCGACGAGGCGGACGAGATGCTGAACATGGGATTCTCGGAGAGCATAAACGCCATTCTTGAAAATGTCCCGGAAGACCGCCACACACTGCTCTTCTCCGCAACAATGAGCCGGGAGATAGAGAAGATTGCGAAGTCGTATCTAAAAGACTACAAGGAGATTGTGGTAGGTTCGCGCAATGAGGGCGCGGAGCACGTGAACCATATCTACTATATGGTGAACGCCAAGGACAAGTACCTCGCCCTGAAGCGTATAGTGGATTACAATCCGAAGATTTACGCCATCGTGTTCTGCCGCACGAAGATAGAGACGCAGGAGATTGCCGACAAACTAATACGCGACGGATACAACGCAGAGTCGCTCCATGGCGACCTCTCGCAGCAGCAGCGCGACCTCACCATGCAGAAGTTCCGCCAGCATCTGACGCAGCTGCTCGTGGCAACCGATGTGGCTGCACGCGGACTCGATGTGGATGAGCTGACACACGTCATAAACTACGGTCTGCCCGACGACATCGAGAGCTACACCCACCGCTCCGGTCGCACAGGAAGGGCTGGCAGGAAAGGCACATCGATAGCCATAATGCACACCCGCGAGCGCGGCAAGATGCGCAACATCGAGAAGGAGATAGGCAAGAGCTTCGTGGAGGGGGAGATACCTACACCGCAGGAGATATGCAAGAAGCAGCTCTACAAGGTGATGGACCAGAT
>JABUUG010000050.1 GCA_021443285.1 Bacteroidaceae bacterium | reverse complement strand
AGAAGGTCGTCAATGTTCATGATAAGAGCATCTTGAGCAATGCCTTTCCATACACTCAAGTCCCCTGTCTCCTTCCAATACATATAGGCAAGAGACGACTTTGTCCCAGCTCCATCTGCATGCATTATGTTACAATAATCCGCATCACCTCCCAAAATATCGGGGATAATCTTGCAGAAAGCTCTCGGATAAAGTCCTTTGTCAATGTTCTTTATCGCATTGTGTACATCCTCTTTTGCCGCAGAAACACCGCGTCGCATATATCTGTTTGTTTCCATTTTTTATTAGTCCGTTATTACTTCCAAAACTCCAAATTTGCGTATGCCTGAAGCAGAAGCATCTCAAGTCCATTCTTTGTTTTTGCACCATACCCGGCACCATTCTTCATGAATAATGTCTGGTCAGGATTATATATCAAATCATAGAGAAGATTACGACTATCCATAGCCTCGTAAGGCAATGGCGGGCAGTTGTCTATATTAGGAAACATGCCGACAGGAGTGCAGTTCACTATTACATTATACTCCTTTACCACATCCTCCGTAATCTGGCTATATTGGATAGTGCCTACGCGCTCCTTACGGCTCACAAATACAGAATCTACGCCTAACGATTTCAGACCGAAAGCAACTGCCTTTGAGGCACCCCCTGTACCAAGTATCAGAGCCTTCTCATGGTGTTTCTTAAGCAAAGGTTCTATGCTTCTTGTAAAACCGATAACGTCACTGTTATACCCCTTCATCACAAGCTTTCCACCGTTCACCTCTACGCGAATCACGTTCACCGCACCAATAGCACGCGCCTCAGGACTGACATAGTCAAGATACTCCATAACCTTTTCCTTATACGGAATTGTTACATTCAGGCCACGAAGCTCTGGATTCATCGCCAACACCTCAAGAAGGTCATCAATTGACGGAATCTCAAAATTCAAATACTCCGCATCAATGCCCTCATTCGCAAACTTCTGGTTGTAAAACTGTTTTGAAAACGAATGCCCCAAAGGGTAGCCTATCAGTCCGTACTTATCCATAACCTTAATTTATTAGTTGGTTATCAGACAAAAATTCATTTGTCTTAAACTCCCTTAACTCCTTTTAACTCCCACTTATGTCACTTCCGCACTATATACATCGTGCAAAGCCCCATAGTCAGCCTTTTATATAGAACATCTGAGAAACCCGCCTTCTTCAGTATTAAACACATCTCCTCTGCCTGAGGGAAAGCTTCTATTGAGCGTGTAAGGTAACTGTAAGCATCACCATTCCCCGAAACAATTTTGCCAATGATCGGCATAAAAATATTCGAATAAACCTTGAACAACTGCTTCATCGGAAAAATTGTTGGGGTCGATAACTCAAGTATGCCCAACACACCATTTTTACGAAGAACACGATACATCTCCAGTAGAGAACGGTCAAGTTCTGCAAAATTCCTTATCCCAAATGCAGTCGTAATAATGTCAAAAGAACAATCATTGAAAGACATTACACAGGCATCTTCTTTTCTGAAGTCTATCACGTCTTCCAATCCCATAGATCGAGTTTTTCCTTTGCCTATTGCCATCATCCCTTCCGAGATATCTACACCCACAACGCTGCATGCCTTCAGCTTCTGTGCTGCAAGTATCGCCAAATCACCAGTACCCGTCGCAATGTCGAGAACTACCGTCTGACCATTATTGCAAAATTCGGTGGAGTAGGGGAGAAGATTCTTTATCAGCTTTTCACGCCAATATTTATCAATTCCAAAAGAAAGAGTATGGTTTAGCGTATCGTATTTCCCTGCTATTCCATTAAACATCCTTCTTACCTGAATCTCTTTACCTTCACTTTCATTATATGGCAAAACCCTTTCCTGACCGTACATTACTCTCTATTCATTATTGTCATTCAGCCATTTCTTGACGTTCTCCTCTATTCGGGTCTCCAAGTTTTCCTCAGAAATATTCTTTACAAACTCCTCTCCGGTAATGTGTTCGTAAAGCTCTATGTATCTCTCGCTCACAGACTCTGCATAATCGTCAGTAATTTCAGGCAATACCTGTCCCGGTTCGTTCATGAAATTGTGGTCAATCAGCCATTGTCGGACAAATTCCTTTGACAACTGCTTCTGTGCCTCACCCTTTTCAAACCTCTCCTCATATCCGTCAGCATAGAAATAGCGGCTTGAGTCCGGAGTGTGGATTTCATCAATCAGATAAACCTTGCCATCACGTTTGCCGAACTCATACTTGGTATCCACCAGAATAAGTCCTTGTTTTGCGGCAATCTGCTGACCACGCTTGAATATCTTCCGGGTATAATCCTCCATCAACTCATAATCATCTTTGCTCACAAGCCCTTGGCTTATAATCTCCTCCTTTGAGATGTTCATGTCATGACCCTCCTCTGCTTTTGTCGTAGGAGTTATGATAGGTTCAGGGAAACGCTCATTCTCCCTCATACCATCAGGAAGACTCACACCGCAAAGTTCACGGCAGCCGTTTTTATACTCACGCCAGGCAGAACCCGTCAGAATAGACCGGATAATCATCTCCACACGGAAACCTTCGCACTTCAGCCCGATCGTTACCATTGGATCCGGAGTGGCAAGCTTCCAGTTCGGGCATATGTCACTACAAGCATCAAGGAATTTCGAAGCTATTTGGTTTAGAACCTGGCCCTTGAAAGGAATACCCTTTGGTAGCACTGTGTCAAAGGCAGAAATCCTGTCAGTAGCAATCATCACAATCTTGTCATCGTCGATGTTGTACACATCACGCACCTTGCCATGATAAACACCTTTCTGGTTGGGAAACGAATAGTTAGTTTGTGTCAATGTTTTCATATATGTATTTTTTATTTGTTTTTTTCTGTCTCATCCTTTCTTTCGTATGCCGCTACTATTTTGTTTACAAGATGATGGCGCTGTATATCTTTCTTGGACATACGTACAATCGCTATGTCATCAATGTCAGAGAGTGTTTCCAGTGCCTCCACCAAACCACTACTTGAGTTCCTAGGCAAGTCAGTCTGCTGGGTGTCACCGGTGATTATCATCTTTGTGTTCCAGCCCATACGAGTTATGAACATCCGGAACTGCGACCGAGTCGTGTTCTGAGCCTCATCAAGTATAACAACTGCGTCAGATAGTGTCCTGCCACGCATAAACGCAAGAGGAGCTATCTCTATCACCTTCCTTTCAATCAACTCATGAAGACGACTGGAAGGAATCATATCCTCCAAGGCATCATACAAAGGCTGCAGATAAGGGTCTATCTTATCACGCATATCACCCGGAAGAAAACCAAGCTTCTCGCCAGCCTCAACTGCAGGACGTGACAGGATAATCCTTTTAACACACTTGGATTTCAATAACCTCACAGCAAGAGCAATCCCCAGATAGGTCTTACCTGTCCCAGCGGGACCTACAGCAAATACAATATCCTTATTCTCAAAGGCACTTACAAGAGCACGCTGATTTTCGCTCTTCGCAATAATCGGACGACCGCTCATGTTATAGATGATTACATCGTCCTTTACACTTTCATTCGGTTTTCTGCCATTGTATATCTCAAGAATATCCTCATGACAAATCTTGTTGTGTCGGTACAGATGGGCCTCCATACCTTCTATCACACTTTTAACTATGCGCAGTTCCGACTCGTCACCGTAAAGCTTCAGTACATTGTCGCGACCGACAAACCTCACCTTGGGGTAAAGCGACCGCAACATCTGAAGATTACAGTTCCCGATACCATAAAAGTCTGCCGGGGAAGCATCATTCAGTATTATTGTAAGCTCCTTCAAATGTTTCCTGTAAGTTTCCTTCAACTCAGCCTTTGCTATTTATCATAATCGCGATACGTCAATATTCGTCCCAAGCTTTAATATCTATGTTTTCAAGACTAATCTTGCAGAAGGCATTTATAAATGCTGCGGCAAGACGTGAGTTTGTCAGCAGCGGGATATTTAAATCTATTGCTGCACGGCGGATTTTGTATCCGTTTCCAATTTCCCGCACTGTCAGATTCTTCGGAATATTTACGACCATGTCTATGTTGTGGCTGTGAAGCATGTCAAGTGCTTGTGGCTGCATAAGCTCGCCGTTTTCTCCAATCTCTGACGGCCAATATACAAGGGTGTTTGGAATTTCGTTTTTCTTAAGGAAATCCGATGTTCCACCTGTAGCATACAGTCTGTATCCGTTTGCCACAAGCTGTCTTGCCGCGTCAAGCATGGCAACCTTCTGTTTGGCGCCTCCTGTAGAGAGAAGAATATTCTTTTTGGGTATGCGGAATCCTACAGACAGCATACTTTTCAGCAAAGCCGTGCTTGTGTCCTCTCCAATACATCCAACTTCGCCAGTGGATGCCATATCGACGCCTAATACAGGGTCTGCTTTCTGCAGACGGTTGAAAGAGAATTGCGATGCCTTTATACCGACATAGTCAAGGTCGAAGAGGTTCTCGTGTGGCTTCTCCACAGGAAGACCAAGCATCACTCTTGTGGCAAGGTCTATAAGATTAATCTTTAACACTTTAGATACGAACGGGAACGAACGTGAAGCCCTGAGATTACATTCAATAACCTTTATGTCATTGTCCTTTGCAAGATACTGGATATTGAAAGGTCCGGAGATATGAAGCTCCTTTGCTATCTGTCGAGAAATCCGCTTTATCCTGCGGACAGTTTCCACATAAAGCTTCTGAGGAGGAAACTGTATAGTTGCATCACCTGAGTGTACACCAGCAAACTCAACGTGTTCTGATATGGCGTATGCGATTATCTCGCCGTTTTTTGCAACCGCATCCATCTCTATCTCCTTTGCCTGCATGAGGAATTTTGAAACCACAACAGGATGGTCTTCGCTTACATTGGCAGCCAGTTCAAGGAATTTCTCCAGTTCATCCTTGTTTGAGCAGACATTCATTGCAGCACCCGACAGAACATAAGATGGGCGTACAAGAACGGGGAACCCTACCCTGTCGATAAACCTGTCTATCTCCTTCATGCTGGTCAGTGCACTCCATTCCGGTTGGTCAATGCCATTCCTGTTGAGCATGCTGGAGAATTTCGCACGATCCTCTGCCCGGTCAATGTCCTTTGCCTGAGTACCAAGTATAGGCATTCTCTGCTCATCCAGCCTGAGAGCCAAGTTGTTCGGTATCTGTCCTCCCGTGGAAACTATTACACCTCGAGGCATTTCAAGCTCGCAGATATCCATAACACGCTCAAATGTAAGCTCATCGAAATACAGACGGTCGCACATGTCATAGTCTGTGGAGACGGTTTCGGGATTATAGTTTATCATCACAGACCGGTACCCTTCTTTCCTGATAGTGTTCAATGCCTGTACACCGCACCAGTCAAACTCTACCGATGAGCCTATGCGATAGGCTCCGGAACCCAGTACGATGATTGAACGTCTGTCCTGTTCAAACATTATGTCGTGTGCAGATGCCAGGTATGTCAGATACAGATAGTTTGTTTGTGCCGGATATTCCGCGGCAAGAGTGTCTATCTGTTTCACCCATGGCACTATTCCGTAGCCCTTTCTCAATGCACGTATTACGCTGCTTGCCTGCTGGAAGCTCTGGGTGTCCTTTTCTATCCTCAATGCACGCGCTATCTGGAAGTCTGTAAAACCATATATCTTCGCCTCGCGCAGCAATTCCCTGTCCAGTACATTCACGTTGGGACACGCTTTCAAACGCTCATCAATGTCAATTATGTGCTTCAGTTTATACAAGAACCACTTGTCTATTTTTGTCAGTTCGTGTATCTGGTCAACCGTATAGTCCTTGTGCATCGCTTTGGAAATAAGGAATATACGTTTGTCTGTAGGAACCCTCAATGCCGCATCGATATCATCTATCTGCAACTCCTTGTTCTCTACAAAGCCATGCATGCCCTGCCCTATCATTCGCAGACCTTTCTGGATAGCTTCCTCAAAGGTTCGGCCGATTGCCATTACCTCCCCGACAGACTTCATTGAAGAACCGAGTTCGCGGTCAACACCTCGGAACTTGGATAAATCCCATCTTGGAATCTTGCACACCACATAGTCAAGTGCTGGTTCAAAGAAGGCAGATGTAGTCTTCGTTACGGAGTTGTTCAATTCAAAGAGACCATAGCCCATGCCGAGTTTTGCAGCGACAAAAGCAAGCGGGTAACCTGTTGCTTTTGAAGCCAATGCAGAAGAACGTGAGAGTCTTGCATTAACCTCTATCACGCGGTAGTCTTCCGATACAGGGTCAAACGCATACTGCACATTGCACTCCCCCACTATACCTATATGCCGTATTATTTTTATAGCGAGAGAGCGCAGCTTGTGGTATTCTGAATTGGTGAGGGTCTGAGAGGGTGCTATGACTATCGACTCTCCTGTGTGTATGCCGAGAGGGTCAAAATTTTCCATATTGCAGACAGTTATGCAGTTGTCATACCTGTCGCGTACCACCTCATATTCAATCTCCTTCCATCCCTTCAGGCTTTTCTCTACGAGCACCTGTGGCGAGAACGCAAAAGCCTTTTCCGCCAGTTTGTTCAGTTCCTCTTCGTTGTCGCAAAAGCCAGATCCAAGACCTCCTAAAGCGTATGCGGCACGTATTATTACAGGATAGCCCAGTTCCTTTGCCGCTTTTCTGGCATCGCCCACATTGTCGCAAGCCTGTGATTTTATCGTCTTTACGCTAATCTCATCAAGTCTTTCTACAAAGAGCTCTCGGTCTTCTGTGTCAATAATTGCCTTGACTGGTGTACCGAGCACTTTGAGATTGTATTCCTCAAGTACGCCACTCTTGTAGAGTTCCACTCCACAGTTAAGTGCCGTTTGCCCTCCAAATGAGAGGAGGATGCCGTCTGGCATCTCTTTTTCGATGACACGTTCCACGAAATAGGGTTGTACTGGCAGGAAGTATATGTGGTCTGCCACACCCTCTGAGGTCTGTACTGTTGCGATATTGGGATTTATAAGTACTGTCTCCACCCCTTCCTCTCTCAGAGCTTTCAGCGCCTGTGATCCGGAATAGTCAAACTCCCCAGCCTCACCGATTTTCAGTGCGCCGGAACCGAGAAGCAGCACCTTCTTTATGTTGTCGTCCTTCATTTTAGTTGTTGTGTTGTCGAAATATGGAAGTGTGGAAAGTTATTCCTGAAGTTTTTGAACAAATTTGTCAAACAGAAACATTGTGTCTAACGGTCCGGAGCATGCTTCAGGGTGGAACTGGCTTGAGAACCAGTTGTTTGTCTTATGTTTTATTCCTTCGTTAGAGCCATCATTCATGTTGACGAAGAGTTCCTCCCAATCGCTGTCAAGAGTTCTTGCATTTACGGCATAGCCATGGTTTTGCGATGTGATGAAGCAGTTTGTCGTACCTACCTGTCTTACAGGTTGGTTGTGTGACCGGTGCCCATATTTCAGTTTGTAGGTGTCAGCCCCCGCTGCCTTTGCAAGCAGCTGGTTTCCCATACAGATTCCGCAGATTGGTTTTGTTGATGCCGACATCTGCTTTCGTATAATTTCCACAGCATCGCTGCACATGTTTGGATCGCCCGGACCGTTTGCAAGGAACAGCCCGTCAAAGTTCATCCCCGTATAGTCAAAGTTCCATGGCA
>JABUUG010000004.1:2817-18651 GCA_021443285.1 Bacteroidaceae bacterium | reverse complement strand
AGAGACATGACACTACTGTTGTTATCAACGCCACACTGCAATACAGCGCCTCTGCATATTCAAGCGTGCGCGTGCAGTATGACATGGATGCCATAGCACTTGCGCTCGGCATTTCAACCGCAAAGATGAAGGCTGTCAAGCGAAACGACACTACTGCAAATCCCGGAGATGTGCGCTTTGCCGGAGTCAGTGCAAACGGAACCATGAACTTTAATACCACCACATCTACATCCTCTGACAAGTGCTATGGTCACTGGTTTAACGATTCTGGAAATGTATGCGGCTATGATGGAACTGCCAAGATATTTGCAGAGATGTATCCCGAAGCATACGGATGCTATGTGGGGCAGTATCCCGGACGTCTTTCCATAGGAAAAACATACATTATACGACAAGCTGTCACCTACACACATACTGACGGAAAAACATACAAGGCTGTCATGGAAGTGCATCTGAAAGTCGTTTCATGACCCACAGAACACTCTATCACAGTAGAAAACGGCAAAAACAAAAGGCAAAAGTGTTTTTCTTTTGCCTTTTTTCTTTCCATAAATGTTTATAATCGTAAATTTGCCGATATTAATACCGAAAATTCCCCTGGTTCATCCGTCCCCATATCCCAGCAGCCTGGTAATCGGCTTGCCGATTGCCCCGAATTAATCAATAATAATTAATCAATCTTCGTAAATTGATGGCTGATTCAATAGTAATAATCCCTACATATAACGAGAAAGAGAACATTGAGAAAATCATACGTGCTGTGCTTTCACTGCAGCAGGGATTTCACATACTTATCATAGACGATGGCAGCCCCGACGGAACGGCAGCCATCGTGAAGCGGCTTATGGCGGATGAGTTTGCGGGCAGACTGTTCATCCTTGAACGGACGGGCAAGCTCGGACTGGGCACCGCCTATATCATGGGCTTCAAGTGGGCGCTGGAGAACGGCTACGACTATGTGTTCGAGATGGACGCCGACTTCTCCCACGACCCCAACGACCTGCCCCGCCTGTATGCGGCCTGCCACGATGAGGGCTACGACCTCGCTATCGGCTCGCGCTATGTCAGCGGAGTGAATGTGGTGAACTGGCCCATCGGTCGGGTGCTGATGAGCTATTTCGCCTCGAAATATGTGAAGTTCGTCACCGGCTTCAATATCCACGACACCACTGCCGGCTTCAAGTGCTACAAGCGCCGCGTGCTGGAGACGATAGAGCTGGACAAGGTGCGCTTCAAGGGCTACGGCTTCCAGATAGAGATGAAGTTCACCGCCTATCGCATAGGCTTCAGGATAAAGGAGGTGCCGGTAATCTTCGTCAACCGCCGCGAGGGAACATCGAAGATGTCCGGCGGCATATTCGGCGAGGCGTTCTTCGGCGTGATGCGCCTGCGTTGGGACGGATGGTTCAGGAAGTATCCGAAGATGCCGCAAGGGTAGGGAGAAAAGAAGTTAGTGTGTTGCACGAAATTTTTAACAATAAATATATTTGAGCCATGAAAAAGAGAATCCAATTCAGCCTTGTTTACCGCGACATGTGGCAGTCGTCGGGAAAGTTCCAGCCATTGAAGGAACAGCTTGTAAGAGTTGCCCCAGCCATCATTGATATGGGCTGCTTCGACCGTGTAGAGACCAACGGCGGCGCCTTTGAGCAGGTAAATCTCCTTGCGGGAGAGAACCCTAACCAGGCGGTTCGCGCGTTCACAAAACCGTTCAACGAGGTGGGCATAAAGACACATATGCTCGACCGCGGTCTGAACGCGCTGCGTATGTACCCCGTGCCAGATGATGTGCGCGAACTGCAGTATAAAGTAAAGCACGCGCAGGGCGTTGATATACCGCGTATCTTCTGCGGTCTCAACGATGTGCGCAACATCATCCCTTCAATCAAGTGGGCAAAGGCTGCGGGCATGACACCGCAGGGAACACTGTGTATCACCACCTCGCCCGTGCATACCGTTGACTACTACATGGGCATCGCAGAGCAGCTCGTAGAGGCTGGGGCGGACGAGATATGCCTCAAGGATATGGCGGGCATCGGTCAGCCCGCAATGCTCGGCGCACTGACAAAGGCGATAAAGACGAAATGGCCGGATGTAATCATACAGTATCATGGTCATTCAGGACCGGGACTGTCTATGGCATCTATCCTTGAAGTGTGCAACAACGGTGCTGATGTGATAGACACTGCTATAGAGCCTCTGTCATGGGGAAAGGTACATCCGGACATCATCTCCGTTCAGAGCATGTTGAAGAACGAGGGCTTCGAGGTGAAGGAGATAAACATGAACGCCTATATGCAGGCGCGCTCGCTCACTCAGGAGTTCATCGACGACTGGCTCGGACTGTTCATCAATCCCGGCAACAAGCATATGTCTTCGCTGCTGCTCGGCTGTGGTCTTCCCGGCGGCATGATGGGATCTATGATGGCTGACCTCGCCGGCATACACACCGCCATAAACAACATCCTCAAGAAGAAGGGCGAGAAGGAATACACCTCAGACGAGATGCTCGTGAAGCTCTTCAACGAGGTGGAATATGTATGGCCGCGCGTAGGCTATCCACCACTCGTTACGCCGTTCTCGCAGTATGTGAAGAATATCGCGCTCATGAACCTGCTGACAATGGCACAGGGCAAGGGCCGCTTCGCCATGATGGACGACTCCATGTGGGGAATGATTCTCGGCAAGTCGGGCAAGATACCGGGCGAGATAGACCCGGAACTCGTGAAGCTCGCTGCCGCACAGGGCAAGGAGTTCACCGAAGCCGACCCGCACACACTGCTGAAGAACGCCCTGCCGGACTTCATCAAGGAGATGGAGGAGAACGGATGGGAGCGCGGTCAGGACGACGAGGAACTCTATGAGCTCGCCATGCACCCGGAGCAGTATCGCAACTACAAGAGCGGCAAGGCGAAGGAGAACTTCGACGCCGACTGCCGCAAGGCTCGCGACGCGAAGGCACAGGGCGGCGGTGGCGGCCATGCCTACTATGCTCTCGGAGCGATAGAGAACGGACAGGTGTTCTTCGAGTTCGGTGCAGACAGCCTGCTGAAGGAGTGCATAGAGCCTATGCAGGGCAGCGCTTACGGCGTGGGCGACAACTTCTGCTACATACAGACGGCATGGGGCGAGATATGCCCGGTGCAGATACCTATCGCCGGCAAGGTGGATGAGGTGTGCGTGAAGCAGGGGCAGAGAGTGAAGCGAGGCGAAAAGCTTGCTACACTTATGAAAACAAACTAAAGTATATAAATCCTATCTGATAACGAATAGTGAAGAATGAATAGTGAAAGCGGCAAAGCCGATTACACTATTCATTCTTCACTATTTTCACTCAATCACCGCTCCTCCGTATGGCTGTAGCGTAATCTTCAGGCATCCCTTGCTGTCTGTCTTTACTTTTTGGTTCATCTTCGTGTCATCGGAGAGTATGAGCGGTGCTTTTGTGGGGAACATATCAAGTGGTATGTTGAGTTTCATTGTTTCGCCCGTGCCATTGAGTGCTGCCACATACCATTTGTCTGCGTGGCGGCGTGCGATTACGATGTACTTTGCCGGATAGCCATCGATGAAGCGAGTCTCGTCCCAGCCGACAGGCAGTCTCTTCAGCCACTCCAGTTTCTCGCTGTCAACATCCTGAAGATTGTTGGGATAAAGGGCTACACACTGCACGGCTGTCTGCATCACTATGCCAGACGCCATTTCATAAAGGTCGGTGGTATATCGCTTGTGTCTGCCTTTATTGTCTTTTGAGAGTTGTTTGTTCATAATGACACCTCCCCAGTCCATTGATGCGGTGGCATTGCGGCAGAAGGGGTGAAGGCAGAGGTCGGAGGGTTCTTTCCTTGCGGCATCTTCAGAGAAGAATACGTTTTCAGAGGCAAGCACAGCCTCGCTTGCCACAAAGTTGGGGTACATCCTCTCCCAGCCGCGTGGTATTGTGCATCCGTGGAACACTACCTGCAGACCATATTCGTTTGCATCGGCGAGTATGTCTTCATAGAGCTGCATGGTCTGCTGCTTGTCTCCAGGGAAGAAATCCACCTTTATGCCCTTTATTCCGATGCTCTGCATCCATTTCATCTCGCGGTGGCGGTTGGCGGCGGAGTTCATGCAGTTGCGCGGACCTTGCGGCGCATTGTTCCAGTGGCCGTTGCTGTTGTACCAGAGTAGCAGGTGGACACCCTTCGATTGAGCATACTGGCTGAGTTCCGCAATTTTTTCGCGACCGATTTTCGTATCCCACCAGTTGTCAACAAGCACATATTCGTACCCCATTGTGGCAGAGAGGTCGATGAACTGCTTCTGTACATCGTATGTTATGAAGTCGTCCTGCCATATCAGCCAGCTCCATGTGTAGCGTCCGTTCTTGTATTTCTCTGATGGCGCAAACTGCTCGTCAACAAGGTCGTATGATACGGTGGTTTCCACGATTGGCTTGAGTGTGGTGCCGACGGTTATTGTGCGCCATGGGGTAGGCTGGGGGAGAGATAGTCCAGCCTTTGTACTGCCCAGTCCGTTCATCTCGCCCTTCATCGGGAATGCTATGGTGTATCCGTCAGCACTCCAGTCGCTGAGGTGTGATCCTACGTATGTGCCGTTTACACCTGTCTCGGAGATAAGTATCCAGCCATCATCTCCCACATGGAAGAGAGCGGGGAATGTGTATCCTTCACCATACTGCGATTTTTCGGTCAGTTTACCGTCGTAGGTATAGCCTTCCTCGTAGCTTGGTTTGGTGTTCATCCATCCTATCATCTCCTTGCTCTGTGCTGTGATGAAGGTTGTTGTCTTGTCGGGCAGTCTGAACGACGACTTCTCATTCGTTACGACGAGTGAGCGGATGTCATCTTTCTGTTGTGGCACGATGTAACGGAACGCCACATCGGTGTTTGATGCGCGGAACTCAATCTGATATGTGAATCCGTCTGTTGTCTGTATATCGCACACCATACGGCTTGCCTCGTAGTTGATGTCGGATGCCTTTGCGGTGCGCATGGTGTAGTGGCTCTTCACAACATCCTTGGTACAGTTTTTCATTGTCAGCCCCTTACTCCAGTCTCCGTGGTTGGTGACGAGGCCAAGCGCAGATTTCTCCATCATTGTTTTGTCTCCGAGCATTATGCTGTAGGAGGCTTCGCCGTTGATGTTTAATTGCACGGTTATCTGTTTGTCGGGAGAGGTTATTGTCTCTTTCCCTACTTCTTTCCCCGCAAGTGAGAGAGAGTTAATTATTACGAGGACGAGCAATATAGTTCTTACTATTCCTCTCTTTGTAAGGGATGGGCAATGCTGATTAATTCTTTCAGTCGCTTGCTTTGTGAAAGCGGCAAGCCGGTTTCGACACAATAGTGCCGAACACAGTGGCTGATGAGTCTTGTGAGGTGTATTCATGGGTTGATAGATTAAAGGTTGTTGATAATGGATGAAATGAGAAAATAGATGGGTGGCACGAGCAGTGAAGGCAGCATATTGATTGTCTTCATGTGCTTGAGTTCGAGTATGTTGAAACCAGACACAGCAATAAGCACTCCTCCGACTATGGAGAGTTCGCAGACGAGAGCTTCGCTTATGGCACTTTCTGAGAATTTTGCTATTGCATAGAACATTCCCTGCCAGCAGAACAGGACTGGAGCCGCCCATATCATACCGATGCCATAGGTAGATGCGAGAACCATGCTCGTAACAAGGTCGAGTGTGGCGTTTGTGTAGAGATAGGTGTTGTCGCCCTGCAATGCTGAGAGTACTGGGCCGAGCATTGAGAATGTGCCGATGCAGTATAGGAGTATGCCTGTAGAGAGTCCATCCCCTAATTTTCCCCCCAATTTACCATCCCCTTTTTTCAGCTTTTCAACGAGTCGGTAGAATTTTCCGTTAAGGTTTAGTGCATGACCGATAACTGTGCCTATAGCCATACTGACTATGAAAAGCACCGGCACTTCGCTTTTGGGCATATAGCGCACAAAGGAGTTTGCTCCAAGAAGGATTGTGCAAACACCGAGTGCGTTGAAAAGTGCCTCCTGATAGCCCTTGATGCTTCTCTTTAGGAATGACCCGGCAATGCTGCCGACCATGATGGCGCAGGTATTGACTATTGTGCCTAACATCTGACATTATAAAGGCATCTGTCCTTACCTGTGGAAGGTTGGGGACAGATGCCTGTATGTTAATAGTGGGGATTAAAACTTGTTCAGGTATTCTTCAACGATACCCTCAAGCTGTTGCTTGTCCTTGAAGTACTGGTATGTGGAAACCTTGAGTTCCACGCAAGCCTCTTCGTCGCAGATGATGTTCCCGTGTGGGTGCATCTGTAGGGCTGAGCATGTCCACATGTGGTTGATGCCGTTGTCGATGATGTGGTGCAGGGCGTGGCTCTTTGCCGGGCCGTTCACAACGATGAGCACTTCGCGCGCTGCCATCACTGTACCTACACCTACGGTGAGAGCCTGCTTCGGCACAAGGTTTACGTCGTTGTCGAAGAAGCGGCTGTTTGCCTGTATTGTGTTTGTTGTAAGGGTCTTAACACGTGTCCTTGATTTCAGGG
This sequence comes from Bacteroidaceae bacterium, assembly GCA_021443285.1. Classification (GTDB taxonomy): domain Bacteria; phylum Bacteroidota; class Bacteroidia; order Bacteroidales; family Bacteroidaceae; genus Prevotella. The sequence continues at coordinate 12,107 of JABUUG010000004.1, read as the reverse complement.
ATGATCCCGGCTCGTTGAATGCGATGTGGCCGTCTGGTCCGATGCCGCCCATGAAGAGGTCGATGCCTCCGGCTTCCTCTATCATTTTCTCGTAGTTCTCGCATTCAGCCTTGAGGTCTTTTGCGTTACCGTTGAGGATGTGTACGTTTTCTTTCTTGATGTCGATGTGCGAGAAGAAATTCTTCCACATGAATGAGTGGTAGCTCTCAGGGTGGTCTTCTGGAAGTGCAACGTATTCGTCCATGTTGAATGTAACAACGTTTTGGAAGGAGATTACGCCTGCCTCATAGAGTTTGATGAGTTGTCTGTAGAGTCCGAGAGGAGATGATCCTGTAGGACATCCGAGTACGAAAGGCTTTTCTGGTGTTGGGTTAGCCTCAATGATTTTGCTGGCAACATAGTTTGCTGCCCACTTCGACATGTCGTCGTAGTTTTTGTTAATGATAACTCGCATAGTTATTAAATTTGTTAAGGGTTTGTATGAGGTTCTTTGTTAGTTTCCTTTACTTTCTTGAAGAGGTCAGAGGCGAAGATGAAGTCGTTCAGCCGCTGGTTGTCGGAGTCCATTATCTGGTCTTTGCTGCCTTCCCATGCTTTTTCGCCCTTGTAGATGAATATTATCTTGTCGCCGATGCCCATCACGGAGTTCATGTCGTGGGTGTTGATGATGGTTGTTATGCCGAAGTCCTTCGTTATGCCGTAGAGCAGTTCGTCGATTACGAGCGAGGTCTTGGGGTCGAGACCAGAGTTGGGTTCGTCGCAGAACAGGTATTTAGGGTTGAGCACTATGGCTCTGGCTATTGCGACACGCTTCTGCATACCACCGGATATCTCGCCGGGATACTTGTCCTGTGCGTCAATAAGGTTTACGCGGGCAAGGCAGTCCTGCGCTCTTTTCACGCGCTCCTTGTATGTCTTGTCTGAGAACATGTCGAGGGGGAACATTACGTTCTCCAGTACTGACAGCGAGTCGAAGAGTGCTGCCGACTGGAATATCATGCCCATCTCTCGGCGGAGCATTGCCACCTCGTGCTTGTTCATCGAACGCAGCAGGCGGTCGTCATAGAGCACTTTCCCTGAGGTCGGAGTGAACAGTCCTACAAGCGTCTTCATCAGCACGGTCTTTCCCGAACCGCTTTGTCCGATGATTAGGTTCGTCTTACCGTCTTCAAAGGTGAAGTTTATGCCTTTCAGCACTTCCTTGTCCTCAAAACTTTTCCTTAAGTCTTTTATTTCTATCATAACTTTCTATACCGTCTATACCTTAACTTAACAATTGGGTGAGGAACACGTCGCTGAAAAGTATCAGCACACTGGAACTGACTACGGCTGTGGTGCTTGCCTTTCCCACTTCTACGGAACCGCCTTCCACATAGTAGCCGCAGTATGACGACACACTGGCGATGATGAAGGCGAAGGCAACCGCCTTAATGATGCTCATATAGACAAACCACGAGTTGAACGAGTGCTGTAGTCCGTCGGTGAGGTCTTCTACGGAGAGGATTTGCCCGAATACTGCCGTTGCGTATGCGCCGAGGATGCCAGTGAGAGAAGAGAATATCACAAGGAACGGAATGATTGTAACCAGTCCGAGTATCTTGGGGAGTATGAGGTAGTTGGCAGAGTTCACTCCCATAATGTCAAGGGCATCTATCTGTTGCGTAACCCGCATTGTGCCTATCTCCGATGCGATGTTTGAACCGACTTTTCCTGACAGTATCAGACACATGATGGAGGATGAGAACTCAAGGAGCATGATTTCTCTTGTGGTGTAGCCGGACACCCAACGTGGCATCCAGGGGGACTGGATGTTGAGTTTCATCTGTATGCAGATCACCGCTCCAATGAAGAAGGAAATGAGCAATACGATGCCGATGGAGTCAACGCCAAGTGTGGACATTTCCTTTACATACTGCTTGAAAAACATCCTGAAGCGGTCGGGACGACTGAACGCCCTGCCCATTAGTATAAGGTAGCTGCCGAAGCTATGAAGATATTTGAGAATCATGTTTTTATTTACTATTGGACTATTTACAATTTAGCTATTGGAATTAATTTGGAGATTTACGATTTGGTTATTTCTGCGCTCTCGCTTAACCGCAGCTTTGAACGATTTTCTGTTTGGGTGGGACGGTTAATTGTTGTTGATACGTATCATGGTTACACCGATGAAATCCCATACCAGCTGTCTTACCCTCGCTATGATGCTGGTGAAAATGCCAATCTCTGGTCTCAGACCGAGTGCCGCTATTGATGCCACATATCCACCCTCCTGCACTCCGAGCTGCATGGGCAGGAAGCCTATTAGGTTGGCGAGCAGCGAGGTAAGGGCCTGTATGAGTACGCAATGGAGGAAGAGCACTGTCAGGCCAAGCGGTCCGCCACCACAGTCTTCGCCAAACAGAAGCATTATGAACATTATCTCAAAGCCCTGCATCACTCTGCCGAAATACTCCAGTAACAGTGATGTGTAGAAGGCTTTCTTGTCCTGTTTGTGCAGTGCGGCTATTTGGCTGTCTATCTTGTCGAGTGTCTCCTGATGCTTGGCAATGAAACGATGGCTCCAGTTTTTTAGGCCGGGTATTTTGCCAATTAACTGTAGTACCTTTACCACCATACCGTTCTTGTAGCCTTTAGAGAAGAAGTAGAATCCGAGCAGGCAGAAGGCGCAGATGGTCAGCAGGCATCCAACCACAACTTTGTTCATCAGCAGGGTGTCGCCGCACAGCCATAGTGCAATATAAAGGAAAACTGATGTAAACCAATACCAGAAATGCGAATAGATGTGCATCATGGCGTAGAGTATGACCGATGACGATGCATGGTCTTTCGTCATGTGTCTTGTCAGCTCCACTATGCGGTATGGCTCGCCGCCGAGTCCGCCTACGGGTGTTACGTTGTTCAGTGCATAGCCCGTTATTGTCAGACGGTATATGCGCAACAGGCTGACGTGTTCGCCCTCACTTGTGTTGCTCTTTATTATAGCCTGCCATGACAGGGCATTGATGAAGTATATTACCCCCCATACTCCGATGATGGGGAACAGCCAGTAGCCGGCATGGCAGATGTGGTGCCATAGTTCGATAAAGCTCACATCGAATGTAAGGCACATTACGATGATGGCGGCTATACCGATGAGGAAGAGTATGTTGTTGAATGTTTTCTTCGACACGGAGTCTATTTCTCAAAGTGTTGGTAATCCTTTTTCCTTTTCCAGTCGCCTCCCCATCTGAAACCGTGTTTCTTGAACAGGCTAACCACTTGCGGTGTTATGGTGTAGGGGTATTTCTTCGTCCTGTCCGTATAGGGTACTGCGTTGGCGGGCTGTAGTGTCCCCCTTCTGTATTTTTCCGGTGGCGGTGCGATGTGGAAGCAGGGGTTGTACAGTGGGTTGATGTCTATTGCCATTCCGAGCGAGTGTTTTGACAGACGCTTGGAACTGTTCACTGCGCGGTAGCAGAATGCACTTGTGTTGTTGTCTGCCATCGATTTCTCGTCGTCTGCGTCGTAGTGGTCTATCAGTCGCATGCGCTGGATGGGAAACTTCATGCGGTAAAGTTCTGCGAATATTTCCAGTACATCCTTTGCGATTGCCTTGTTCACAATCATCTCCCCCCGACAGGTTTCCCCTTCTGCATTCACATACAACAAAGTGAGGTGTCTGAGGTTTGACATCGGAATGCTCTTTTCTGCTGCCTCCGGATAGGATTTCCCTGCCATCAGTATGGCTGTCTCGTCGGTTATTGCACTTATTGAGAAGCCTTCTGGAATATCCTTATCGTCTGGCGTTGCTGCGGCAGTAGTGTGTATGGCAGCCGTGAGTAAGACGAACAGGCTGATATAAAAGGCGGGGCTGAGTTTCATCTATGGTTATAGATTAATGCAGGTGTTCAGACAGCGTTTTGCGGTTTGCCTTCCTTGAACGCCTTGAGGTTTTCCGCTACGGTGTGGAGTAGTCTCTTGCGTGCTGCCAGTGTTGCCCATGCGTTGTGTGGCGTGATGAAGGCGTTTGGTGCGGCAAGCAGCGGATTGTCGGGCAGAGCCGGCTCATGAACCAGTGTGTCTGTGCAGTAGGCTGCAAGTTTTCCGCTGTGTAGTGCCTCTGCAACATCGCCTTCATTGATAAGTTGTCCCCTTGCTGTGTTTATGAGTATCGCTCCCTGCTTCATCTTTGCTATGAATTCAGCATTTACAAACCCCATCGTGTCCTTGGATGCAGGGCAGTGCAGGGAGACGATGTCGGATGTGGCAAGAAGTTCGTCTAAAGCTGTTGCGTCGTTTTCAATAGTTGCATTTTTGCGTGCCGATGCGTGTGCCACTATCATCCCGAATGCCTTGGCTATTTCTGCCACTTTCTTCCCGATATTGCCGTAGCCTATAATGCCTAACTGCCTGCCAGCGAGTTCTATAAGCGGCGTGTCCCAATAGCAGAAACAGCGTTTCTCTGTCCATGCCCCTTGCTTTATGTCCTGTGCGTAGTGGCCTACGGCATTGCATACGTTCAGCAGATGTGCGAATGTTATTTGTGCTACGGAGTCGGTGCTGTATGCCGGCACATTCGTTACAGTGATGTTCCTCTTGTGAGCGGCGTCTATGTCTATCACATTATAGCCCGTAGCCTGAACGCCGATGTATCTCAGCCGTGGCAGCCTGTCCATGATTTCTGCTGTTATGCAAACTTTGTTTGTCAGTGCCGCGTCAGCATCCTTCAGCCGCTCCACCACCTCTTCCGGTTCTGTGAAGTCGTGGAAGGTGCAGTTGCCCAAGGCTTCCAGTTCGTCTGTGGGAATGTCGCCTGGATTTGCTGCGTATTTGTCAAGGACTACGATGTTCATGTTATTCTCTATTCTGAATCTTTGTCTTCTTTCTTCTTTTTCTCTACCATTATCTGCGCCCTGACTATGCAGGCGTTCTTGAAGCCTTTTTTTATGAGTTCCCTCTTGTATGGCTCCGCCTCCTTGTATGTGCGGAAGTTTCCGCAGCGTGCCATCCATCTGGGTGGATAGAAGTGGACATATACCGGTAGTGATGGGTATATGCTCTTCACCCTGTTGCCCGCCTCTTCTGCATTCTGGCGGTCAGTGCGTTTGTTGCCTCCTGTATATACCTGCACCCTCCATCCTTTTGCTGTCATGTCGCCGCGCATCACTTTGGGACCGGAAATGCTGTCTATGGCGGTGAAGTCGTGGTCCTTTGTCTTCAGTTTTTCTGATTTGATGCCCGACTCGTCGTCCTCGTCATCCGACCTTCTCCGTCTTTCGCTGTAGCGTGGCTTAGACGTTGTTGTAGAAGATGAGATGTCTGTCCCATCTACACTTGTCGATTGCGAGCTTGTGGCGTCCGTATTGCCTGCCGTGCCAGAGTTGTCTTGCCCGGATGAGGAGTATTTCTGTTTGGCGTCCTGCTTTTTCGGGTTCACAAGGTCTGAAATGGCGGACGACTGTGTCGTGGTTACCGAGCCTTGTGCGAACATGAGTATGCTCGCACAAAGCAGGGTGAATATAAAGAAGGTTCTTTTCATTTTCCGTTTTTTACGTTGTATTGAAGTGGAGTTACCACCCCCTTCACTACACTTTCCTTATTTCCAGGCGTCGATGATGCCCTGGAAGTCAGCTGCCTTCAATGATGCACCGCCGATGAGACCGCCGTCGATGTCAGGCTTTGCGAACAGTTCCGGAGCATTTGAAGCCTTGCATGAACCGCCGTAGAGGATAGTTGTCTCGGCGGCAGCGTCGGCACCGTAAACCTCAGCCACGCAAGCGCGGATGTAGGCGTGGATTTCCTCTGCCTGGTCGGCTGTTGCGGTCTTGCCTGTGCCGATAGCCCAGATTGGTTCGTAGGCGATTACGATGTTTTTCCACTGCTCAGGAGTGAGGTGGAACACAGACTCGGTGAGTTCCATCTTGCAAACCTCTTCCTGCTTGTTGGCGTCGCGCTCTTCGAGCGACTCGCCGATGCAGAAGATAACCTTGAGACCGTTGGCGAGAGCGAGTTCAACCTTCTCCTTGAGTATGGCTGGAGTCTCGTTGTAGTACTCGCGACGCTCAGAGTGACCGAGTATCACATACTCAGCACCTGTCGACTTGACCATCTCTGCCGATACCTCGCCGGTGTAGGCGCCGGCTGCCTTGTTGGCGCAGTTCTCTGCCGAGAGTTTGATGCAGCTGCCCTTGATGACTTCAGCCACGCTTGCGAGGTGGATGAACGGTGTGCCGATTACCACTTCGCAGTTAGGGTTTTTCACTACTTCGGTGAGTTCCTTTGCCAGGGCGATGCCCTCTTGCAGGTTCTTGTTCATTTTCCAGTTGCCTGCTACGATTTTCTTTGCCATTTTCTTTTCTTTTTTATGGGTTAATATGCTTGCTATTTTCTTGCTGTTCTGTTTTGCGAGTCTGCGTTTGCGGCGGAACCGTTGGGTGAGTTCGAACGTCCTGTCGGCTATGGAGAGCAGCATGAGCGGCAGTATGAACCATGCGAGAGTCTTGAGTATGGTCTTGGTGTCGCTGGTGGGGCGCTGCTGGCCTATTGGCAGTTGTTCGAGCGGTGCGCTGAGTTCGTCCTCGCTGGGCAGTTCGTTGTGGCTCCATTTCTGTATTATGGTGGCGTCCTTGAGCAGTAGCAGTCCGGGGTTGCTGCGCACTATGGTCTTGAGCGTCACGGGGTCGGTAGTGCAGAAGGGATATTCCGCTCCGGTCATGTCCTGCCATCGTGCTATGGCTTCGCCTACGCTTGCGGTGAGGCAATAGAACGGGTATCCGTGTTCCTGTGCGTACTCATATATCTGGTCGATAGGTCCGAAGTTGGAGTCGCTGGCATTCTCTAAGTGTGGGGCGATGAGCAGGAATGTGTAGCCCGGGCGGGTCAGCACCTCCTCGGTGATGTTGTTGCCGCTGGCGTCTTCTATGTCGAAGTCGTGTATCGGCGGCACGTAGCCCTTGTCTTTCATCACGGTCTTCGTGTCGACGTAGGTCCATGTGGAGTCGGGGTAATCCTCGAGAGTGAACTCGCGTGTCTGCCCGTCTTTGGTCATTATGAACGTTGTCTCGAACACCGGTTGCGGTGCACCGTCGGGTATCGCCATGTCGTCGATGATGTTGGCGCCGATGTGGTAGGGGCGGAAGTCGAACGGCGGCAGGAAGTGCAGGCTGTACAAGGAGCAGACGATGATGAACAGAGCCGAGTAGTTGATGGCGAGTATGCCGTTGTTTTTCGACATGAGCCTGATCATGTCCTTCGGTCGCCATGCCGTCACTGCCGCCATGGCGAGCAGGAGGATGTTCTTGGCGAGAGTCTGTCCGTTGGTGAGGTGGAGTGCGTCGCCGAAGCACCCGCAGTCGCTGATGGGGTTGGCTATGTAGAGCCATGTGGTGATGGCGGTCATCACGACGAGCATTGCCGTGGCGAGGCAGGTCGTCGCCTTGCGCATCACGGCGAACAGCAGTGCCACTCCGAGGGTGAACTCCATGGCGGAGAGTGTCACCGAGGTGCCGAGCGTGAGCCATTCGGGTGCCGTAGCCCCTGTGATGGCTGCTTGCAGGTAGTCCTCAATCTTGTATTGGGTGCCTTTGGGGTCGATGGCTTTGACGAAGCCCGAGAGTATGAACGTGGCACTGAGTGCGGCGCGACACAGGTTGACGAGGGCGACTCGTGCCGCCTGCTGTGCAGTGAGTGTTGCTGTTTGCTGCCCGGTTGCCATGAGTGCGTTGGTCGGTGGAGGGTGGCGCGGTTGCCGTTGCCGCCCGTGTGCCTGTGTCTTTTCGGGTGTTACTGTTGTCTGACACCGAGTTTAATCACTGCGAACACCGAGTAGTTGATGATGTCCATGTAGTTGGCGTCGATGCCCTCGCTGGCTATGGTCTCTCCGGCGTGGTCTTCGATTTCCTTGATGCGTTCGAGCTTGGTCAGCACGAAGTCGGTGTAGCTGCTCACCCTCATCTCCTCCCATGCGCCTCCGTAGTCGTGGTTTTTCTTGAGCATGAGTTGTGTGCACACTTCTGCCCATCGGTCGTAGTCGGCCATAGCCTCGTCGTTGGTCATGTCCACCTTGTCGGCGAAGCCTTTCTCCAGTTGTATGAGGCCGACGAGACCGTAGTTGATGAGTGCCATGAACTCAGGCAGGATGCCCTCGCCCACGCGCGACTCCTTATTTATCTCGAGTGTGCGTATGCGTTTCGCCTTGATGTAGAGTTGGTCGGTGAGCGACTCGGGGCGCAGCATGCGCCACGAGGGCTTGTAGTCGTAGAGTTTCTTCTTGAAGATGTCGCGGCACATCTGCATGGCGCGCTGGAACTCCTGGTCTGTATTACTTGCCATTTTGCTTAGCCTTAATGATTCTCACCACGCCGCATTCGGCGTCGTAGCGTGCCTGAAGCGAGTCGCGTTTGTTGCGGAGCATGTTCTGCTCGAGCAGTGTGGGGGCTTTGTCTATCTGGGCTATCGTTGCCTGCAGTGCCGAGTCGGTCACTGCAACCTCGTGTTGTGCCTCGAGCAGTGAAGCCTCCTGCCATAGTTCGAGGGCGCGCCGGCGCGCTTGGGTGGCTTTGGGGAAACGGTCGCGCAGGATTACTATAGAGTCGAGGGCACTGCGGAAGTCGCCATTTGCCACTGCCGCCTCTATGCGCTCGATGGTGGGCTGTGCCTTTTCGTCGTCGGTGGCACTGTGGCAGGCGGTTAGTGCCGCCATGGCGAGTAGTGCCGCCGCTGCTGTTGTCAGATGTTTCATACGAGTGCAAATTTACGAAAAAAAGTTTATTTCTCGCCTTTTTTTAGTAATTTTGCATTTGTTTTATTTTCGGATAACAGTTGATGAGGAATTTCAGCGACAGCGAATTGGCAGAGATCTTGGACCGCGACATCTTCCGCAACATATCACTTGCTGCCGACCGTCTCGGTGTGGAGTGCTATGTTGTTGGCGGTTACGTGCGTGACATATTCCTTCAGCGTCCGTCTAACGACATTGACGTGGTTGTGGTGGGCAGCGGCATCGCCGTGGCAGAGGAGTTGAAGCGCATACTCGGTCGCAAGGCTCGCGTGTCGGTGTTCCGCAATTTCGGTACCGCCCAGGTGAAGTTTGGCGACACTGAGGTGGAGTTTGTGGGAGCGCGCCGGGAGAGTTACAACCGCAACTCGCGCAAGCCCATTGTCGAGGACGGCACCCTTGAGGACGACCAGAACCGTCGCGACTTCACCATCAACGCCATGGCCATCTGCCTCAACGAAGGGCGTTTCGGCGAACTCGTCGACCCGTTTGACGGTCTGTACGACCTTGAGGACGGCATCATACGCACCCC
>JABUUG010000004.1:0-2294 GCA_021443285.1 Bacteroidaceae bacterium | reverse complement strand
ATCTAATCAAAAATAAAATTCAATACAAACCATTCTCTAATGAACTATTTGGGTTTAACGCCTGGCTTTAGCAGCCACACGAGTCTCCGTGATGCCACTTACGCCAGTACTTGGGCATGAATTACTCCAGTACTTGGCATGGATTACTGCAGTACTTGGCATGAAGTACTGCAGTACTTTGGCATAAAAGTACTGGGAAAGTGCCATGGATGCAGCCCGAAGCCCTGCCATTTGCGGTTAATAAAGAGCATCTGGCATAAGTCGGAGAGGTGGGTTGCGGACAAATTTTGCGCCTTTTTCATACTTTCCGCACTAATAATCAGCACTATTCTTACTAAATACTTAACTTTGCGCACGATTTCCTTGCACGTGCAAGGCGCAACTGTACATTCTTTACACCCGAAACCGCACACAATAATTTAATCTCAAATACACAACACCACACACTATGGAAATAATCTCTGTTGTAATTTTTGCCCTGGCGGCCCTGGTGATAATCACCTTCAAGAAGATTGGGCAGCCGATGGTGCTTGGATATCTCGTGGCAGGATTCCTTGTAAGCCCCTACATGCCATACATGCAAGCCATCGGAATGACGGAGCACCACCTGCACGACTGCGAAGCGTTCGGACAGCTTGGTGTCATGCTCATCATGTTCGGACTCGGACTGGAGTTCTCGTTCAAGAAGCTCGGCAAGATGGGAGCCTCGCCCATCGTCACCGCCCTGTTCATCGCCTGCTGTATGGGCACGCTCGGATTCGTCGCGGGCATGATGATGGGTCTTTCCCAGATAAACTGCATCTTCCTCGGCGGTATGCTCGCCATGAGCAGCACTGCCATCATCGACAAGGCGTTTGCCGACCTCGGGCTCAGCGGCGAGCCGTTCACGGCAAGGGTGATAAGCGTGCTGATACTTGAGGACATACTCGCCATCGTGCTCCTCGTGATGCTCTCGGCAATGGCACAAGGGTCGAGCGACACAGGCCAGATAATGAGCACCATCATGAACCTCGGCATCTTCGTGGCTGTTTCGCTCATCGTCGGACTGCTCATCCTGCCCACATTCTTCCGCGTGCTGCGCAAGATAATGAACGACGAGATGCTGCTCATCGTGTCCTTTGCACTGCTCTTCTCCATGGCATACCTCGCCGAATACCTCGGCTTCAGCACAGCCTTCGGCGCATTCATCATAGGCTCGATACTCGCCGAAACGCTCGAAGCACACAAGATAGAGAAGGTTACGCTGCCCATGAAGAACCTCTTCGGCGCCGTCTTCTTCATCTCTGTGGGCATGCTGGTGAAGGTGGAGACACTCGTGGAATACTGGCTTCCGATACTCATCCTCGTGCTGGTAATCATGGCGGGGCAGGCAGTCTTCGGCACAATAGGCTACCTCATCGGCGGCCAGACACTGCGCGCATCCTTCCGCAGCGGCTTCGCCATGTCGCAGATAGGCGAGTTCTCGTTCATCATAGCCACCGTCGGCGTGAACAACAAAGCCATTCCCGCAGAGCTCTACCCGATAATCGTGGCAGTGGCCGTCATCACCACCTTCTTCACACCATACATGATAAAATGGGCTGAACCCGCATACAACACCGTATCGAAGATGCTGCCACAGGCTACTGTCGAAAAGCTTAACAGCGAGAAGAAGAAGGAAGAGAAAGCCGGCGGCTCGTCGTCGTTCTTCGCAAAGTTCTGGGGAAGGATATTCGACTATGCACGCGCCGAAACCGGCAACCTGCCACGCCACTGCAGCCACGACATACCGCTCTCTGAGGTGCTCGTGATAGAGGGCGACCTCTTCGACGGGAAGACCGTGAAACAGGTGATGGATATGGAGGAGAACCCATACTTCGTTGTCGGCAGGACACCCGATGGCGAGCTCATTTCCCTCGAAGAAATCCCCCACGACTATAAGTTCAAGGCAGGCGACAAAGTGCGCGTCATATCCAAGAAGTTCTTCTGAGAAAGGGAGACGCAAAGCAGTGTGCAGCCATGAAGAGATTCAACACCACAGGCACTTGCCGCCCGGACGAACACTATATGGTGGACATCACCGAGCGCTTGGCAACCATCCGCAAGATGAATAATATAGCACCAGCTCCATCGGGTTTCCAATAAGGGAAACCCGATTTTTTATCTTGTCGCTATTAGGAAGATGGGATTAACGTTAGTAATATCATGACTAACAGTGTTTTACGGCTGTTTTGAATATACAGTTTGGCTGGAATCCCACTTTTTGAAATGGCAAAAATGGCTGGAATCGCAAAATTCGCACACCAATGAGCTTA
>JABUUG010000049.1 GCA_021443285.1 Bacteroidaceae bacterium | reverse complement strand
ATTAACTCCACTTCCATTCACTTAACGAATAACTTCCCTTAACTTCCTCTAACTTCCAATTTATAGCCCCCACCTAATAATGAAAGTCCTCTTCATCATACACCTCCCTCCGCCAGTACATGGGGCCGCCGTGATGGGTAGCTACATCAGGGAAAGTTCTCTCATCAACAGCACCTTCGAATGCAAATACATAAACCTTGCTATCGCTAAAAGTGTTGAAGACATCGGCAAAGGAGGTATAGGAAAGGTCTGGAAGACCTTCCGTATGATAGGGAAAATAGTGAAGACCATAAGGCAGTGGCATCCTGACCTCGTGTATATCACTCCAAACGCACGAGGAGGAGCTTATTTCAAGGAATGGCTCATTGTCATGACCATAAAGGCAATGGGCAGAAAGGTCATTGCACATTATCACAACAAGGGCGTTGCACAAAGTCAGAGGAAATGGTATTATGACATAACCTACAGACTGTTCTTCAAGAATCTGAAGCTCATACTGTTGGCTCCACAGCTCTATGACGACGTAAAAAGATACGTAAGGCCGGAGGATATCCACTATTGCCCAAACGGATGCCCCGAACAAACTTCCCGTGAACACTCAGGCGGTGCAGGTCTTTTGTTTCTCTCCAACCTCCTCCCAGCCAAAGGAGTATATGTGCTTCTTGAGGCACTGCACATTTTGAAAGAGAGGAATGTGCCGTTCCAGTGTAGTTTTGTGGGTAATGAATCTGCTGAAATAAGTGCACAGGTGTTCCAAAGCGAGGTCTGTCGCCTCGATTTGCTTCAGCAAGTAAGATATCTCGGAAGAAAATATGGTGCTGATAAGGAACTCTGTTTCCAACAGGCGGACCTGTTCATACTTCCATCTCTCAATGAGTGCTTCCCCCTTGTATTGCTCGAAGCCATGCAGCACTCACTCCCTTGCATATCCACAAGAGTTGGAGGGATAGAGGGCATCATAGACCACAAAAAAACAGGATTGCTTACTGAACCAGACTGTCCGAAGAGTCTTGCAGATGCAATAGAATACATGATAGTACACCCTCAAGAAGCAGACGAAATGGGAAGAATGGGAAAGGAGAAATTCCTCTGCAAGTTCACACTCCAGCATTTCGAAAAAAACATTACATCCATACTGAAGCATGAAATATTACATAACTGACGTAATACTCACACTTGATACCACCAACATAACTCTAAATGATGCCTCGTCATGTCCTCATTATGGCTTCGACGTACTCACTCCTGCGGGCGAAGTACTCAAAACGCTCCTTGCAGATATTGGATATGAGGCGTTTCAGGACGAAACAGACTCAGCCATGCTAAAGGCTATGGAAACTGTCGGGAACAAACCCTTCGTCTGCTTTTCTGCATATATACAGCAGTCCCTCTTCGACTCTACATCCCATACTTCTTTACCTTCCTTATCCATCATCAGTCTAAAAGACTTGTTCCCAAAAGTCAGCGTGTCATACACAACAAGACCTGCCGAAGACAAGAATTGGAACGAAGAGTGGGAGAAGGGACAGACGCAGACTGACATATGCCGCCAACTCGGCATTCAAATTAATGTGAAACAGGCGTTTGGTACAGGGAATCACAACACAACACGCATGATTCTCTCACTGATAAGGGAATATGACCTCACTGGCAAAACAGTAATTGACTGCGGATGTGGCAGCGGAATACTCACAATAGCCGCCATAACACTCGGTGCAAAATATGTTTTTGCATACGACATTGATGAGTGGAGCATTAATAACACACACGAAAACATACTCCTAAACCGCATACCCGAAGAAAAAACAACGCTTGCCCTCGGAGATGCAAGCGTCTTGGACAATGTCAATATCACTTTTGATTATGCCCTCGCAAACATAAACCGAAATATATTGCTCGGAGACATTCCTGCCTTTTCTGCAAAACTTAAAAACAACGGTAGGCTGATACTCTCTGGATTTTACAAGAGTGATGCCCAAATCATAATCGGGAAAGCCGCAGAATACGGACTTATACTTACAGAAGAAAGGACAGATGAAGACTGGTGCCTGCTCCTACTAACGAAGATTGAAAAGTGAAGAATGAATAGTTTGCCGCCGCAGCTTATAAAACTAATAGTGAAGAATGAAAAGTGAATAGTTTGCTGCCGCATAGACTGTTCACATTCATACATCGCGGCAGCAAACTATTCACTTTTCATTATTCGTTATTCACTAATTTTAGTTGTTTACTTCATCAGTAAGTGTTATCGAAAGGGTTTTCGCGTTTTCCGCACCCATTTTTTCAAATAGCTCGATGAAGTTTGTGTCCCCCTTTGTGCGAATCATGAAATTGATTATCGTTACGGCACCCTTGAAATCGTAGCGTACATAGCTGTCACTCAGATGCACACCATAGTGCTTGAAGAGTAATTTGTAGGGTGTCAGGTCATCCTGCATACAACCTAATTTCAGGCGGATAATCTTTGTCTCCCAGTTTATTCCTACGTGTTTCTCGTATTTGTCAAGTAGCACAAGGATTATAAGTATCAGTGCTGTTGTAACTGTTGATATGATGTACATTCCTGAACCAACAGCTAATCCTATCATTGCCGTTACCCATATCGTGGCGGCTGTGGTTAACCCTCTGACGCTACCCTTACTCTGTATTATAGCCCCGGCACCCAAGAATCCGATACCGCTGACCACTTGTGCTGCGATACGGCCTGGGTCACCATTCTTCAGTCCCATATAGACTTGCGGTATATAAATGGATACAAGCATCGCAAGGGTCGCACCCATTGAGATGAGTGCGATAGTCCTCACGCCTGCGCGCTGCCCTTTGTGTTTGCGCTCCAAACCGATTGAAGCACCGAGCAGAGCAGATAGCAGAAGCTTGTATGCCGCACCAAGAAAATTAACCTCCTGACTATTTATCTGTTCGAGTATGTACTGTATTGTTTCGCTCATTACACATATATTATTTATGGTTTATTGATGTATGATTTATGATTTTGCGATTGACGCATACTGGCAAATCAACAAATCATACATCAATAAATCATAAATGTATTTACCAAAGTTTCAACCTTTTTTCAGGTGCGATGTACATCTTGTCTCCCTCCTTTACATTGAAAGCTTCGTAGAAGGCATCAATGTGTTTTAGCGCCTCGTTAACGCGGATAAAACCTATAGAGTGTACATCGTTTTTCTGTAGGTATTTCAGACCCTGTTCCGTCCAGTTTCCAGCCCATACAGAGGCGTAGGAGAGGAAGAAACGTTGGGTTGGGGTGAAGCCATCCTTGTCCTCAAGAGGCTTTTGCGCAGTAGCGAGTTTGAATGCCTCAAGTGCTACAGACAGACCTCCATGGTCGGCAAGGTTCTCGCCGTTGGTCATCTTGCCATTGCATTTCAGGCCGGGCAGTATCTCAACATCGTTGAAGTATTCTGCAAAGAAATCAGCCTTCTTCTGGAATGCCTCCCGGTCTTCCTGCTTCCACCATTTCAGCATATTGCCGTTCATGTCGAAGAGAGAACCTTTGTCGTCGAATCCGTGGGTCATTTCATGACCGATGACAACGCCTATCGCCCCATAGTTCGCTGCATCATCTGCTTCTGCGTTGAAGTAGGGCGGCTGCAGAATGCCCGCAGGGAAGCATATCTCATTTGTCGTAGGGTTATAGTAGGCATTTACAGTCTGGGGATACATCCCCCATCTTGTCCTGTCAACCTTCTTGCCGGCAGTCTTGCGCAAATGGTCTATTGTCTTGAACTCATTGACCGCCTGTGTGTTCTCAATGTATGACTTTGCAGGGTCTATTGTAATCTCCGATATGTCATCCCATTTGTCAGGATAACCAATCTTCACACGGAATGTGGAAAGTTTCTGTATTGCTGCATATTTGGTTTCCGAAGTCATCCAGTCCTGTTCAATGATACGGATGGCAAGAGCCTTCTGAAGGTTGGCAACCAGTTCCTCCATGCGCTTTTTCGACGACTCGGGGAAGTATTTCTCCACGTAAGCTTTTCCTATCTGCTGACCGAAAGCCCCCTCCACCTGTGAAAGACAGCGCTGCCAGCGAGGCTTCATTTCCTTTTTACCCTCAAGCACTTTTCCGAAAAACTCGAAGTTAGCCTCTGCACATTCATCGCTGAGACGGTTGCAGGTGTTCTGAATCAAATCCCATTCCATATAGGCTTTGAGCATGTCCGCAGACATTCCGGGTTCGAATGTGTTCACCCAGTCAAAATAGCGAAGGTTGCCAACAATCACATCCTCAAAACAGTCATCAGGCAACTTGTACATCCGCTTTACATTAGACACAATATCAATATTAGGCCATTTCTCCTTGAACTTTGCGAGTGTCATCTTGTTGTACATCCTCTCCACGTCACGTCGTTCAGTAGTTGTAAGGGAGACTTCTGCAATCTTCATCTCAAGGTCATAGACAAGTTGCGCCTTCTTCTTTGCGTTCTTGATGCCATACACCTTGAACATCCGCTCTATGTGCTCTTTGAATTTCTCCCGAATCTCCTTTGCCTCCTTCGTTTTTTCTGTGTAGTACTCCTTTTGTCCCAAAGACAGTCCTGCCCCTGAGGCATGGAAGATATTCCATTCCGAGTTCTTTGCATCAACGCCGAAGCCACCTCCATAGAGACTGCCGACCCTCATAAACGGATGCCTCTCCCAGAATGCTTTCAGTTCTCCTATAGTCTTGCTCTCTTCAATCTCCTGTATAAGGGGCTTTACGGGAGTTATGCCTTCCTTGTTGCGGCGCACAGAGTCCATGGCGAGCTTGTAGAAGTCGCTTATTTTCTGCTCATTTGTACCCTTTGCATAGGTCTTTGTGAGCAACTCGTTCATTAGTTCCGTGTTTTTCTTGTCATTATTGTCGCGCAGAATGTCGAACATGGTGTAGCGGCTGTATGCCGCAGGCACAGGATTGTTCTTTTTCCATCCTCCGTTGGCAAACTGGTCGAAATTCTCCGTCGGACTTGCTGACCTGTCCATGTTCTCGGGTGTAAGTCCCGATTTAAGTTGGGCGTTTGTTGTAGCCATTGAAAATAGTGCTAATGCAAAGAATAATGTTTTTTTCATTATTGTATAATGGATTAGAGTAAGTGAATTCATTTTTTCATTTATGATGTATGATTTGTTGATTTGCCAGTCTGCCGCAATCGCAAAATCATACATCATAAATCTAAAAATATCTCTTGAAACTGTCAAAGATGGTGCGCCAAACCGATTTGTCCTCTCTAAAATTGTCAGAACTGCGGAATTTCTCCAGCGCAGCCTTCTCGTCTTTTGTCAGCGTCTTCGGCACATAGACGCTGATGTTTATTATCAGGTCGCCGTTCGAGTAGCCGTAGCCCTTTACGGGGGGCAAACCTTTTCCGCGCATACGCTTCACTGTGCCGGGCTGTGTGCCAGGCTCTATTGTCATGCGCAGTTTCTTACCATCAATTGCGGGTATATCAACAGAGCCGCCGAGAGCCGCTGTCGGGAAGTCAAGTAGAAGGTTGTAGATAAGGTCCTGACCGTCGCGGATGTAGGTCTCATCTTCCTGTTCGGTGATAATCACCTGCAAATCGCCGGCAACTCCGCCTCGTGCGCCCATATTGCCCTTACCTCTTACCGGCATCACCATGCCCTCCTGAACACCGGCAGGTATCTGTACCTCTACCAGCTCCTCGCGGTCTTCCAATCCGGTGCCGTTGCAGTGCTTGCACTTGTTGCGGATAATCTTACCTTCGCCGTTGCATGTGGAGCAGGTTGTTTGTGTCTGCATTTGTCCGAGGAAGCTGTTGACTACCTTGTACTGCACGCCCGACCCGTGGCATGTAGGGCAAGTCTCCGGCTGCGAGCCTTTCTCTGCACCGCTGCCGCTACACTCGCTACACGTAACCTTCCTGCGTATCTTGAATTTTTTTGTGCAGCCGTCATTTATCTCCTTCAATGTGAGCCTCACCCTTATCCGAAGGTCAGATCCTCGGTGTACGCGCTGCCCCGAACCTCCATAACGACGGGAACCTCCGCCGAAAATATCGCCGAAGGCACTGAATATATCGTCCATAGAGAAACCTCCAAATCCACCGAAGTCGCCGAAACCACCACTGCCAAAACCACCAGGACCATTAAATCCGAACTGGTCGTACTGGCTGCGCTTCTGTTCATCGCTCAATACGCTGTAAGCTTCAGCAGCCTCCTTGAACTTCTCCTCTGCCTCCTTCTGCTCAGCCTCCGACTTACCTGTCTGACGGTCGGGGTGATATTTTATCGCCACCTTACGGTAAGCCTTCTTTATCTCATCCGCACTTGCGCTTTTGCTTACGCCAAGCACCTCATAGTAATCTCTTTTCTCTGCCATATAATCCTACTTTCCATTTTTTTATTTATGATGTATGATTTGTTGATTTGCCAGTCTGCCGCAATCGCAAAATCATAAATCATAAATCAATAAATCATAAATGACTATTGTCCCACAGCCACTTTGGCATGGCGTATGACCTTGTCATTCAGAATATATCCGGTCTGTACGCAGTCTATTACCTTGTTCTTCTTGTCGTCTCCCATACCGGGCACCATTGCTATAGCCTCATGGAAGTCTGTGTTGAAGTCTGCATCTTTAGTCTCAATCTTCTTTACTCCTAACGATGAAAGGGTCTTTTCGAATTTCTGGAATATCATGTTTATGCCTTCGCGCACAGCCTCAATGTCATCGCTTTTTGCGGCATTGTCTATGGCACGTTCCATGTCGTCGATTACCGGCAGAAAGGCTTCCACTGTGCGCGCTGCGCCATTCAATATCAGGTCAGCCTTTTCTTTCATTGTGCGTTTGCGGTAGTTCTCAAACTCTGCCAATTTGCGGAGATATTTGTCATTCAGCTCTGCTATCTGTTCCTCTGCTGTTGGCTCTTTCTGTACCGGAGTCTCTACATTGTCGCCGTTCTCTTCTGTTTCTGCATCGGCAGTGTTTTCTGGCTGCTCAGCCATGTTTTCTGCTTGCTCGGTCTTGTTCTCTTTCTGTTCGTTCAGAGTTTCTTCTGTATCGTTCAGTTGTTCCTTTGTCATTTTTTTATCTGTCATAATAATTAATGTTTTGCACGATATTATGCAATCTCCGTGCCAAAAATTTTATTGCTTTAGTGTCATAAAAACAAAAGGAGCAAAAACGCGCGAAAAGTGGTGTTCTTGCTCCTTTTTATGTGTAGTATGTTTTTGGTTTATCCCTTAACTGTAGAGTTGTGCCTTCTGTGCCTTTATTGCCTCATCATAGATGTAGTCATCGTAGGTCATGAGTTTGTCAATTGTTCCTTTTGGGGTCAGCTCTATAATCCTGTCTGCCACAGTGTGTATAAACTCATGGTCATGGGATGCGAAGAGAATGTTGCCCTTAAAACCAATCAGATTGTTATTGAATGCCTGGATTGACTCAAGGTCGAGGTGGTTAGTCGGAGTGTCGAGTATCAGGCAGTTTGCATTCTGAAGTTGCATACGTGCTATCATGCAGCGCATCTTCTCTCCACCTGATAATACGTTCACCTTCTTCTCTACTTCCTCCTGCTTGAAAAGCATTCTGCCGAGGAAACCTTTCATCGCAACTTCATTGCCTGGCCCGTATTGCATCAGCCAATCCACCAGATTCTTGTCGCTCTTGAAGAATTCTGTGTTGTCCAGCGGCAGGTATGCGGTCGTGATTGTTACTCCCCATTTGAATGTCCCAGCATCAGCCTTGCGATTGCCATTTATTATCTCGAAGAGGGCAGTCATGGCTTTCGGGTTATGAGACAGGAAGACGGTCTTCTGCCCTTTCTCTATTGTGAAATTCACGTTGTCAAACAGCACCGTTCCGTCTGTGTCAAGAGCTTTCAGACCTTCTACCTCGAGTATCTGGTTGCCTGGTTCTCTGTCCATCTGGAAGATGATGCCTGGGTATTTGCGTGTTGAGGGTGTGATTTCCTCGATGTTTAGCTTTTCAAGCATTTTCTTGCGCGAAGTGGTCTGCTTACTCTTTGCCACATTTGCAGAGAAACGGCGGATGAACTCCTCAAGCTCTTTACGTTTTTCCTCTGCTTTCTGACGCTGGTTTTGTGCCTGACGCAGAGCGAGCTGTGATGATTCGTACCAGAATGAGTAGTTGCCGGCGAATACACTCACCTTTCCAAAGTCTATGTCGACAGTCTGTGTGGATACTGCATCAAGGAAATGGCGGTCGTGTGATACAACAAGTACGGTCTGTTCGACCTGCGAGAGATATTCTTCGAGCCACTGCACGGTATCAAGGTCAAGGTCATTAGTGGGCTCATCGAGTAGCAGGTTATCTGGATTCCCGAAGAGAGCTTTTGCAAGCATTACTCGTACTTTCTCGTTGTTTGACAGTTCTGCCATCTGCTTGCTGTGTAGTGCGTCCTTCACTCCTACGTGCTGCAACATCTGGGCAGCATCGCTTTCCGCGTTCCACCCATCCATCTCTGCAAACTTCTCTTCAAGTTCTGCTGCGCGGTTGCCGTCTTCTTCTGTCATTTCGGGCTTGGAGTATATGGCTTCCCGCTCCTTCATGTTCTGCCATAGAGGTTGGTGCCCCATGAGTACTGTGTCAAGCACAGAATAATCATCGTATTTGAAGTGGTCCTGTTCCAGCACAGACAGGCGTTCGCCAGGACCGAGTTCCACCGTTCCCTTGTTTGGCTCAAGTTCTCCGCTTATGGCGCGCAACAGGGTTGATTTTCCTGCTCCGTTTGCTCCGATTACTCCGTAAATGTTTCCGTTTGTGAACTTGATGTTCACGTCTTTGTACAATACTCTCTTTCCAAATTGGATTGCAATGTTTGTCAGTGTTATCATAATCCTAAAAACTAATTTCTATTTCTCCACTATTATCATTCTTGCTTGATTGTCTGTATCTGCTCCTTCGATTTGTCAAGCATCTCGTTCAGTACCTTCGACATTTCACTTGCCGCAAGTATGATGACTTTTATCTGCAGTTTTCTGTAAGAATCGCTTACCTTAAGCGAGTTTGAGGAGATTACTGCAGAACCATTTGAGATTTTTTCTAATGAGTTGTGTAGGCTGAGGTTGAGCTTACCCATGAATGCCACTTTAAGATAGTCTGCCTCCTTTGATAGTTGCATGCTATTCTGCAATTCCTTATTCGTCTTGGAGTGGCGTATCAGATTGTATCCGACGATGCCTATAATGGAGAGAAGGAGTATTAAGAACACTGCCACCGACACTATTTTTGCCTTCAGCATCTTGTCCTCACGCATTCTCTGAGCCTTGATGGCTTCCATCTCTTCCATCAGTTTCTTCTGCGCAGCGACAGCCTTTTCTTTTTTCAGTTTGTTCTGCTTGTAGAGCAGTTCAAGCTGGCTGTTTGTCTCGTCGTTTCGCTCCTTTTCGGTCAACTGCCGTTCCCTGTTGAGTGATGCCTTCCTTAATTCTGCTCTGTAGCTTTCCTGGGCAATCGCCATGCTGTCCTGATGGAGCATTTCGTTGTGAAAACCCAAATGAAGTGCGGCAAGCCCTTCGTCGTTGGCTTCCCTCTTCATGGTGCTCCTAAGCATATACAGGCTATGTGCTTCACTCAGCATTGCGTTGTAGTCTTTCTTTGCCTCATACACTTCCATTCGTTGTTCTATGCGGCTTCTCTCGTCAGGTGCTTCGTTTGCCATTTCAAGAGCTTTGTCATAGTTCCCTTTCATTATGAGGAAATATATTTGCTCCCATCCTGGTATTACATATTTCTTGTGATTGGGGTCTTTCTCCAGCTCTGCATATTGCTTCATGAACTCATCCTTCCTGCCGAGTTTGTACAATGTACGCGCATACAGATTTTTAGATTGTGCAAGTATCTCTGGGTTGCGCGTGCAGTTCATGGCTTTTTCTGCATATGAGAGGCTTTTCTCGTAATCTTCCTTGTAGTGATAAATTATCGCTTTGTCATAGAATAGGGCACCGTACATTTCTGCTGGAACTTTCTTGCTGTCCATGAAGTCTTCCGCATTGTTGATAACCCTCATTGCCTCATCGTAATCGAGTTTGTGCCAATAAATGTTCACGATTGCGCGATATGCGCTCACCACTCCTGACATATCTCTTTCTGACACTGAGCTCTTCTGCATCTGTGTCGCTAAGTTCAGTGCCTCACCCAGCTTGTTCTGCTGGACAAGTTCTGTTATCTCAGCAATCTTCTTCTTGTTTCGAAGTTCCTTGCTTGCCTTATCGCTCTGCGACATACAGACAAGGGGGAGGAATAGTATGAGTATGTAGTGAATGAATCGCATTTCTATCTGTGTTTATTATTTATGAAGTTAAAGGAGTTAAGGGAGATATTTGGGGGAGTTAAAGAAGTTAAAGGAGTTAAGGGAGTTAAAGACAAATGTCTTTTTCTCGGATAACTATTTGAACACAAATCACAGAGGTAATGTCTTTAACTCCCTTAACTCCCATTTGTAGAACCCACCTCATTTATTTATATATAGCTTGTTTGTGGGTGTCTGTTATTCCTAAATATCTATAGGATGCGTGAAAACGAACCTTGCTCCTTTGCTCACCGATGTGTCTATGATTATGTTTCCACCTAGCATTTCTGCAAGCTGTATGGAGATGTTCAGTCCAACACCATTCCCTGGTATGTTACTGCCAAGCTTTTCAAAGCGGTCAAATATTTTCTTCGAGTTTTCTTTCGAGATGCCAGGGCCAGTGTCCTGTACAGCAAAAGTTATATGGTAGGAATCGGGCTGTGATATTTGTAGCGTGATTGCTCCCTGCTGTGTGTACTTTTGCGCATTGGAAAGGAGGTTTCTCATTATCTGCTTGAAGAAGAACGGGTCTGTCTTCAGGGTCTTTATTCCTTTTATTTCCGATATGAACACGCATTGTATGCTTGCATTACACTGTTCAAGTATCTGGTCAAACAGCTCCTTGCTCAGTCCCACAACATCTACGTCTTCCAATTCTGGCTGCAACGTGCCACGGTCTAATTCTGATATGGTGTACATGTTTTCTATCAGTGTGGTGAGGTTGCGCACGTTCTCCTTTATGTAGCCTGAATATTCATCTTTCTCTGCATCAGAGAGTATGTATGAGTCGTCATTGAGAATTTCGGAGAAACCAAGAATGGAGTTTAGAGGGGTGCGTATCTCGTGTGTTGTGTTGTTAAGGAACTCTGATTTCTTCTGGTTCGATTCCTCTATCATTATGTTTACCTCTTCCAGCTCTTTCTCCTGCTTTTTTGCCATGCGGCTTGCCACAACGAGGATTATCAGGATAATTGTGCCGAAGATTGCCACTACAACCATGGAGTAGAACTCCACTTCCTTTATTTTCTCCGATTCCAACTGTGCTACAATCTCCCTTGCCTTTCTGAGACTGTCTGTGGCAATCATTTCTTGCAGATTTACCTCGTTGATGCTGTCATTCCTGTGTCTCAGCATTTCGTTTGTGGCTTTCTGCTTGGCTGCCAGTTCCGCATTGCGACTGTTTTCCTCAATCAGACGTTGGTTCTCTATTTCGATACGCTGTCTTTCGAGTTCCATCTGCTTTATTCCCGTCTGCTTTTTAGCTATCGCCATTGCTTCAGAAATCTCTGCATAGTCGCGTTTGTGTAACTCTGCTATGTGGCGGTCATTGTAGTCTTCAAGCAGCTTCATGTGCTTTATAGCCTGCTTGGGCACTCCCTCATATTCGTACAGGTGCACGAGCATTCTGAGTCTTTCGCCCTCATCTGGTATGTGATTGCAGGCTTCGTGCGCTTGGCGAAACTGTTTGCGCAGTATGTAGTGCATCACATCAGTGCATTCTGCCTTCACATATCCTCTTTTGTTTGCTTGTTTGAAAAGCTCCCTTATCGATGCAAAATTCTCTGTCTTGTGCAGGAAGAAGAGCGACTGTGCCTTCATGTCGTAGTCGTAGGCAAGTATCTGGTCAAGCTTTGTGAGCGCTATGGATTTATCTGCATAGCTTATGCAGTCCTGATATTTGTATGAATTAAAGGCTGCATACGCAAGACTGCAGTATATGTACTGAAGGTCGCCTTGCACCTTGCTGTTATGCAATGCTATGTTTTCTGCTTCCTTGAGCATATTCTCTGCCAAAGCATAAACCTCCCGGTATATATATACCTGAGCACTTTTTCTGAGGGCTTTTACCATCGCCACCTGGTTATTGGACTTCTTGGCGATGTTGTAATCCTTTTTTGCCTGTGCGAGGTCTTTGTATGATGTGCTGGTGGAGTTTATTATAGCATCACCCTTCTGTGCAAAACACAAACTGCCACTGCCGATGATTGCAGTCATCAGCAGTAGCAGTATTTTGGGAAGTATGGTTCTTGCCATTCTCATTTCGCGTGCAAATTTATTTTTTTTCTTTCTTTTCGTGCAAAAGAAAATCGGAATTATGAGTGGAATGGCGTTGATATAGTCAGGGAATGTCGTGTGTTTGTACAATTTTTGACAAAATAAGCAAAATCATATATGAAATCTGACCTCTTTAAAAAGGATGCTGTTATTGTTTTTTCTCTTCAAGATATGTCGCAAAAATTCTTGCGGCAGAGATGACTTGTTTGACGCATGGACGGCTCTTGTAATACTCTGCCGTGCGTTCGGATGCTTGGAAAGTCAGTGGCGTGTCCTTTTTCAGCTTCAGCAATTCGGCGCAGTTTATGCTACCGTGTTCGTTGCGGAAACTGTCTGCCATTTCCTGTACCAATTTGTAGCATGCAGACTTCCCCTGTGTGTCATTGGGGTCTGTGGAACCGCATTCCATGCCAGCCAGTGTTGCGAGTGCGCACACTGCACCACATGTAAGCCGCATTCTGCCTATGCCGCCACCGTCTCCTGCACTGAGTTTCAATGCTTGTTCTTCTGTGAAACCGTAGATGTCAGCAAATGCTGCAACCACGCTCTGTGAACAGTTGAAGCCCTGCATAAACAGGGCTTCAGCCTTCTTTATTCTTTCTTCCATGTAATTGAG
>JABUUG010000048.1:4722-12671 GCA_021443285.1 Bacteroidaceae bacterium | reverse complement strand
TATTCTTGCTCTGGCAAGCGGCAAGCCGATTACCTGGATGCCGTGATAAGGGTATAACTGTTATTAACTCACTCTAACTTCGGATTTATTACCGATTTTTCAGAAGGTCGCGCAGAATATATATGTAGAATTTCGGTATTCCGATGACGTATCTTTTGAACATACGTTTTGGTTCTGTCTTTAATCTGTAGAGCCACTCGAGCCCGTGGTTTTGCCACCATCTGGGGACATCTTTTTTGGGGTTTGCGTAAAAGTCAAAGACAGCTCCGATGGTTCCGCAATGGCAGTTGATATTTAATTGTTTCCAATGTTGAAAAGCCCATTTCTCTTGTTTTGGAGCGGTCATTCCTATCCAGAGAAGGTCTGGTGCTTCTGTGTTTATGACATTTATCATCTGTATGTTATCTTCATCTGTGAATATGGGTTTGTATGGTGGACTGTATGTGACTATGTGTAGGTGTGGAAAATCATTTGCCGCACGCTGCTTGATATGGGAGAGGACTTTTTCGGATGATCCCATAAAGAGGACTTTTTTTCTGGAATGTGTGTTTATGCAAATATCTTCGAGTCGTTGCATTTCGAAGTGGAAGAGGTCTCTTCCTGCAATGCGTCTTTCAGGCTGTGTTTGGATATTGAGGAACTTTGCGGCTTTGACGATACTCATTCCGTCTGGTAGCAGGTAGTCGCCTCCACGCAGTGCGTCGGCAAAGTCTTTGTCTGTTTGTGCGACATTGTATGAATGCTGGTTTATAGTGTTTATGAGGTACTTGCCTGGGGGGATGGCGGCGAGTTCCTGCATGTTTCTGACAATTTGTTTTTCTTTGAGCTGGTAAGACATAACTTTAATGTTAAAAGTCATTTTTCTTTGTAGTAGTATTCGGCGAGTGTTCCGATGAGGTTCGAGATTTCTTTCATGGCAGTCTGCGTATTTTTTGATATTTCTTTTTTTTGAAGTCTGAGCAGCATTGTGCCGTATAGTGCGTTGAAACAGGTTTCGAGTTCATGTTCTTTTTTGTTTGCTCCTCGCTTTCGGAGTTCAACGATGTATGGTAATGACCGATAATACTCTGCGCGATAGTAGGGGTTGTTTTGGTCGGCAAGCAGTTTGTTGTGTAGCGCTATGAGTTCTTGCATGACTTCGATGTTGATATTCAGATGTCCATTTTCTCGGCATCCTTCCTGATTCATCATGGTGATAAGGCTTCCGAACCAATCTGTGAGTTCTTCTTTCCTGTCGTTATCATAGTCAAACTGGGAGATATAGCGTCTGCGTATTTCCTGTAGTGAACATTTGTAGGCTCGTATCAGGTCTTCCATCTGCCACATGTAGATGAGGTATTCTGCAATGCTTTTTTGCCGGAGTTGTTGTGAAATGTACATTTTATTGAAAGTAGAGGATGTAATTCGAGGATTATACTCCAAAGGAGTAGATATTGAAGAGCGTTCCAAAGAGTACGAGTATGGAAATGAATATGACTACTCCTCCGATACTCTTGCTGATGATGGCTATTGCACTTTTGTCGAAGTTTGTTCTTACTTTATCAATGAGCCATGTTAGTCCCCACCACCACAGTAAGGCACCGAGTGCAATACTGAGGAAGGCAACGACAATGGCGAGTGGCTGTGTAGGTATGACGAATGCCATTTGCGCGTAGCACGCCATGAAGAGGAAGATTATAAGTGGGTTACAGAATGTGATGAGGAATGCGGTCATTGCGTTGTGTAGCAGTGTTCCTTTTTGATTTCCGCTGATGTGCATCTTTTTTGTAGGATCGGAGCGATATGCGTGTATTCCGAAAAAGAGTAGTATAACGCTTCCCGCGAGTTGCAGCCAGAAGTGTGTGTTGCCCGTTTCTATGAATTCAACGACAAATGCGACTCCTACCCCAGTGATGATTGCGTAGATAAGGTCTGACATGCAGGCTCCCACTCCAGTTACAAAGCCATACCATCGTCCTTTTTTCAGAGTTCGCTGCACGCATAGTACTCCGACAGGTCCCATTGGTGCGGAAACGATGATTCCAATAATTATTCCCTTGAATATGATGTCAAGAAAACTGAACTGAAAAAGAAACTTTATGTCCATGGGATTAGAAGATTTGAGGTAACATCTTTTAATATGAATTTAAAGAAATTTATGCGCCTGCAACGCGGAAGATAAAGGAACTATAGGACAACACTTCCTAAGTTTCAAACACATACGTCCCTTAACTCCCGCCGCGAACAGCATAAAATCCATTAGCTTCTTATAACTTCCAACTTATAGAACCCACCTGATGGATTGTTATTATTCGTCAGAATTGCGCGTGCAAATTTATAAAATAGGATAGAATCTTTTAGTATGTGCGAGGAATTGTTGTGTGCTGAGATAAAAAAATATTTTTTGGTTCAGTGGACATTTAGTTTGAGATAAGCAAAATATCAGCTTAAAGTTTAACAAAAGAGTGCTCTGTTTCCGACGAAAAATTGACGAGCAACAAGTAATTACAGAAAGTGAAAAGGCGCAGACAGGAAAACCGATGGAAAGTTTCGGCAACATGGTATAAAAGCATACATTTGTGAGTTTTATCAATGTGGAAATAATAATGGAACAGCTATTGCACTATACTTGGAAACACAGGATGTTTCCTTTAGGAGGACTTATAACGAAAGACGGGAAGCAGGTAGAGGTGATTGATGTGGGTTTGCACAATTATGACCAGGGGCCAGATTTCTTTAATGCGAAGGTGAAAGTAGATGGAGAGATATGGGCGGGTAATGTGGAGATACATGATAAGTCTTCGGACTGGTATGTTCATGGTCATGATAGGGATGAGTCTTATAACAATGTGGTGCTTCATGTTGTAAGCAAGGTGGATTGTGAAGTGCTTATGGCGTCTGGGCGTATGGTGGCGCAGATAGAGTTACGGGTACCAGAAAAGGTATTGTCGAACTATGAGGAGCTTTTTCATACGGAGCGTTATCCTCCTTGTTGGCGCATTATTCCATCCCTGAACCGTGTGATGCTTTTGGGTTGGCTCACTCGCTTACAGGCAGAACGCCTGGAACAGAAGACAGAGCGTATTATGGAGAGGGTGCATAGAAGTCATGGGTCATGGGAGTGTGCTTGCTTCTGTACTATAGCGAGGAACTTCGGTTTTGGTGTGAATGGTGATGCTTTTGAGGAATGGGCTTTTCATATACCACTAGGAAAGGTTGCGCACCATAGAGACGACTTGTTTCAGGTGAAAGCAATGTTTCTTGGTCAGGCGGGTCTGATAGATAAGGTGGAGCATGGTAAAAGAGAGGCTCTTGCTGCAGAGTATAGTTACCTGAAGGAGAAGTTCTCATTGCGTCCGATGAATGCTTTGCGATGGAAGTATTTGCGTATGCGTCCTGCCAATTTCCCACATGTAAGGATTATACAGCTTGCGGAGGCATATTACGAATTCCGCACAGAGTTATCTCGTATAATTGAATGTATGGAGTTGAGAGATTTGAGGGATTTGCTTAATCCCGGCGGAAGGCCTTTCTCTAAAGCATCGGTTGATTTATTGGTCATCAATTCTGTAGTGCCGCTTCTATTTGCATACGGTAAGGCAATGGGTAAGGAGGAGTTACAAAATCGTGCATTCAAATTTCTTGATGAGCTGGATGCAGAGAGTAATGCAATAACACGTGTGTGGAAGGAATGTGGTCTTGAGGTGTCGTGTGCTGGAGACTCGCAGGCGCTGATACAACAGAAGAAGGAGTATTGCGATAGGAAGCGTTGTCTTCATTGCCGTATTGGATATGAATATCTTGCATCAAAAAGGCTGTAGGTAAGTCCCATAAATTGGAAGTACAAGGAAGTTATGCAGCTCCGCAGGAAAGTTAAAGGACGTGTGTATTTGTGTTTCAGAGACTATTGTCCTTTAAGATACCTTAACTTCCGCGCCGCAGGCGCATAATTTACTGTAACTTATGACAATAAGAAATTGTCTGTAGAATACATATATGTATGAGAGAATACCAGTTTAAGACAGAGATTGCTGTGCGTGACTATGAGTGCGATATGCAAGGAATAGTAAATAATGCCAACTATCTGCATTATACGGAGCATACGCGACATGAGTTTATACGGTCAAGGGGGTTAAGCTTCAATGGACTGCATGAGCAGGGCATTGATGTAGTGGTGGCGAGAATGAGCATGAGGTTTATTGCTCCACTATATCCTGATGATATCATAGTGTCTTGTATGGACATGAAACATGAGGGGATTAAATATGTGTTTCGCCATTATTTATTTCGCAAGAGCGACATGAGGCGTGTACATCAGAGTGTAGTGGAGTGTGTGTGCGTCATTAATGGTAAGTTGACGACCAGCGAAGTGATAGACAGAGCTTTTTTTGTGAATAACGAATAATGAAGGGTGAATAGTTTGCTACCGCACAGAATGTTTATATTCAAACGTCGAGGTAGCAAACCACTCACCATTCATTATTAGCAGCAGCCATTAATTATGAAGTTATCACTTCCTCCCAATATAACATCCATATTCACTATCCATAACTATGATTTACAAGGACGAGACATTCTATATGCTTGCGTTATCGCGGATGTATTTTTTCCACATAGCAGAGATACGACTCCTACTGGAAAGAGTTGGTTCTGCGAAAGTTCTGTTTGAACATAGGAAGAATATACACGATATACTGCCAGAATGCAACAAAAAACTATTGGACGCATTCCTTAATTGTGATGAGGCATTGAAGAGGGCGGAGGAGGAAATGCTGTTTACCCAGCGACACGGGATACGGTGTCTGACGATAAACGATGCGGACTACCCCGCCCTTCTTTCGGACTGTGATGACGCGCCGATTGTGTTATTTGTATTGGGAGGGATTAATCTTAACAGGCAGCATATCGTAAGTGTTGTGGGGACGAGACGCTGTACGGAGTATGGCAGAGAAACGACGGAGAGGTTTGTGCGTGAACTGAGAGAGATTTGTCCAGATGCAGTAATATGCAGTGGTTTAGCATATGGCATTGACATTGTTGCACACAGGGCTGCACTGGAGGGCGGAATGGATACTATTGGTGTGCTTGCCCATGGACT
Source organism: Bacteroidaceae bacterium (assembly GCA_021443285.1). Classification (GTDB taxonomy): domain Bacteria; phylum Bacteroidota; class Bacteroidia; order Bacteroidales; family Bacteroidaceae; genus Prevotella. The sequence goes on along the minus strand of JABUUG010000048.1, from coordinate 7,594 downwards.
GGACACGATATATCCTGCGTCACACAGAAATACGGCAAAAGAGGTTATGAGGCATGGTGGTCTTGTTACGGAATACTTCCAAAACACGAATGCTGACAAGATGAATTTCTTGCGACGTAACAGGATTATTGCGGGTCTTTCATGTGCAACGGTAGTGATAGAGAGTGCATATCGTGGTGGCAGCCTTTCGACTGCCCGTATTGCGGGAGAGTATAATCGTGATGTGTTTGCTGTTCCTGGCCGTATCGGCGATCAGTATTCTGAGGGGTGCAACGAGTTGATAGCGAAGAACAAAGGACAGATATTTACCTCTGCATACGACTTCGCTCTATGTATGGGATGGACGAATGAGGAAAAATTGGAAAAAGTACGAGCAAATGGGATACAGAGGGAGTTGTTTCCCAGCCTTACAGACATAGAGAAAAAGGTGGTGGGGATTTTGTCAGAGACTGGTGACATGCAGATAAACATGCTGGCGGTGCATTCAAAGACTGCAATACCAGAACTGTCATCTGTACTTTTCAATCTGGAAATGGCAGGGGTTGTAAAAATGCTTCCTGGAGGAGTGTATCATTTAATTCAGTAGACAACTCCTTTAAGTGCATTATAGAAACCACTTATTAAAAACAAATAAAATGTTTAGACGTTTTAAGGACATACTGAAAACAGATGGAGAAAGACCTATACTGCTTGCTCCTATGGAAGACGTTACGGACATAGGCTTCCGTAGGCTGTGCAAGAGGTATGGTGCGGCGATGGTATATACAGAGTTTGTTAGTGCAGAAGCTCTTGTAAGAGATGTAAGACAGACTGTCTCAAAGCTGTCGATAAGTGATGATGAGCGTCCGGTGGGAATTCAGATATATGGTAGAGACCCAAACTCAATGGTTGAGGCTGCGAGGATTGTAGAGGCTGCAAATCCAGATGTGCTGGACATAAACTTTGGCTGCCCAGTTAAGAAAGTGGCTGGCAAGGGTGCTGGGGCGGGAATGCTGCAAAATATCCCAAAGATGCTGGAGATAACGAAGAGGGTTGTTGACGCTGTGAAGATTCCTGTTACGGTAAAAACTCGGCTGGGATGGGATATGAACAACATAATAATAGAAGAACTTGCGGAGCAGCTTCAGGACTGCGGCATAGCGGGGCTAACGATACATGGGCGGACACGATCTCAGATGTACACGGGCAAGGCAGACTGGGAACCTATCGGAAGAGTAAAAGCAAATCCTAGAATCCATATTCCTATAATAGGAAATGGAGACATAACATCGTTGGAAGAGAGCGAAGAGGCATTTGAAAGATATGGTGTTGACGGAGTGATGGTAGGCAGGGCTACTTTCGGCTGCCCATGGTTTTTCTTAAGGGAGGAACTAACTATTGACCAAAAGATAGACATTCTGGAGGAGCAACTGCGCATAAATATAAATCGTATTGATGAGAAACGCGGCATACTACATACAAGACGCCATCTCGCGGCAACGCCAGTATTCAAGGGCATACCAAACTTTAGGCAGACAAGGATAAAGATGCTCAGGGCAGAGACGGAGGGGGAACTTATCAGGATACTGGAGGAGTGTAGGAAGGCTTTCGCGAACTCCATTCCCCTTTAATATTACTTTCGCATAACACGTATTCTATAAATTGGAAGTTATAAGAAGTATAGAACCATACCTTAAAAAAACACCCTCACCCCACCAATAATCCATATTCCAGGCTGAACAACATTACCATAGTCCACATACTTTTTGTTCAATATATTGTTCGCCTCAATGTGGAAATCTACGTAACGCATACGCCAACGTGCATGCACATCAAGTACAGAATAAGGTTCGTATCCATGCACTTTGCCCGCTGCATCTGTATATTCACCAACACGGTCGTTCAGGCGATAATGTAGCCAAACATCCGCAGACTGTCTCCTTCCCCTGTTTTCATATATATGGAAATGTGTTGCTGCTACCAACTTATTTCGTAAATACTCCAGTGCATAACGGCTCAACCACTCTCCTTCCTTCTTCTGTTTCTGCCAGATATGGCTGTATCCCAGACTGATGCTTTTCAAGACACGCCATGATGGGCAAAGTTTCGTGAAATCCAAACGTCCACTCAGCTCTATCCCAAAACTATGTATCTGCGCATGGTTCACCGACGTCCAAATCCTTTCTTCTTTTAGCTTGCTCATATCCATTATCCAGTCTATCATGTCTCTGCCGTCATGGTAATACAGAGACACAAGCCCTTCTCCATATTCCGAAGCATACTTTGAACCAATCTCCACAGCCTGCATACGCTCCGCCTTCAAGTTCCTGTCTGCTTTATGACCGTCAACACTGTAGTACAGTTCCGTAAACGATGGCATTCGCATTGACGTGTTCCACGATGCATAGACACGCCAATCTCTTCGTAACCTGTATGATACATCAACACCAGGATAAACATGCATTCCCGTACTTCCCTTCAAATCTTTGTGCGCCATGAAGCCACCTGACACCGATAGTCTCCTATAGGCAACGCTGTGTTCCACATTTAGCGACAAAAGCGTCCGTACACGCCCCAACACATAAAGTCCCTCAGAGTCCCCTATCTCATGTTTTACAGCAAGTGAATCTCCCAAACTCGTACTTGTCAAGTCCTCATTCCTTACCTCAAGAGCTGCAGACGAACGCCCTCCAATCCAGTCGCACATCGCCTTCACCCTTCCTCCAAATAGCACCGTTCTGTTGAAGTTGGGCCGAGACACTCCTCGCTGCCACTGATATATATCCTTGTTCTGTTGCCAATATAAAGCAGAATGTATGTGCAATATTCCTAACCTAACATTCGCACGCACATTTCCGAACATCTTTCTTGTACGTTCATACTGCTCATCACT
>JABUUG010000048.1:0-4600 GCA_021443285.1 Bacteroidaceae bacterium | reverse complement strand
TGTTTAAATTGCCATTTTTCGAGCGGCTGAAGCCATCAGAACGTGCATATCCTCCGCTTAAACTGTTCCATAAATCCTTAACTTCCTCTGTTCCTGACAGCCCTATATATGCTCCGGCATTTATATATCCATACGAGCCACCCTCTACATCTATATCACCCTTTAATTTTCTTTTTTTTGAGGACAGTGCAACTTCTTCGTCACACTTGTTTCCCTTTTTTGTTACTATGTTGATGCCTCCTAAAAGAGCACCACAACCTAAAAATCTCGCTGCCGGACCTTCAATAATCTCAACCCTTTCTATCTCTGACAACTGCACAGGAAGGTCTAAAGAATTGTGTGCAGTCTGTGGGTCTGAGATGTTTATGCCATCAAGAAGGATGGCTATGTGTTCGCTGAAACCGCCTCTGATGCTCACGTCTGTCTGAGCGCCTATGGCAGCCCGCTGCCTTACATCTATACCTGCGCATAGCTTCAGCAGGTCATTAATACTTTGTGGAGCCACCGCCTGAATATCAGCCGTCTGAACCACAGTTACAATCCTAACCTCCTCTGCCTGTGAAAGAGACACAAGACTGGAGGAGACTTCCACCTCCTCAAGTTCATACTCCCTATTTGCAGTTACAGTGTCAGAAACAGTTCCATCCAGCATACCACTACCAATACCGGAAGCATTCGCAGTCTGTACTGTTTGGACAGAAAGAACACCTACTAAAACAACTTTACCTAAGCAAGCGAATAGCGAAAAACCTTTGCGAGAAAAGTGATTGAATTTCAGAACTTTCCCTTTTGTGACAATAGTTTTTTTCATACAAACATTCATTATAAAACGCTGCAAATGTACATGTTTTATTGATTAATAATTGTAGATTATTGACAATCTGTCAAATCAACAGAGCTGCATAGAAAAAATTAACTCATTATTTTGTAAATTTGCCACGTTTTATAAACAACAATTTATGTAACATGCCAGTCAGGATACCAGAAAAGCTTCCCGCAATAGACATTCTTCGCCATGAGAACATATTTGTCATGGGGTCAGAACGCGCACACCACCAGAACATCCGGCCATTGCGTATTGTAGTCTTGAACCTAATGCCCATAAAGATTACAACTGAGACAGACCTTATACGTCTCCTCTCCAACACTCCTCTTCAGGTCGATTTGACACTGATGAAGGTGGAAAGTCACACGTCAAAAAACACTCCCGCAGAACACATGATGGCGTTCTATCGTCCGTTCAGCGAACTCAAACGAGAAAAGTTTGACGGAATGATTATAACAGGCGCACCTGTTGAAACATTCCGTTTTGAGGACGTGAACTACTGGAATGAGCTTCGCGAGATATTTGAATGGGCACGCACAAATGTTTACAGCACACTATACATCTGCTGGGCAGCGCAGGCTGGGCTCTATTTCCACTATGGTATAGACAAACATCCGCTTAAAAAGAAGATGTTCGGCGTCTTCGAGCATACATGCACACCAATTCCCGAACCCATTTTCAGAGGTTTTGACGACACATTCTACATGCCTCATTCAAGACATACGGAAATATGGCGTGGCGATATTCTTGCAAATGAAAGACTTACATTGCTTGCCGAGTCAAAAGAAAGTGGTGTGGGAGTTATCATGGCAAGATCCGGTAGAGAGTTTTTTGTTACAGGACACATGGAATATTCACCACTTACCCTTCATAACGAGTACATTCGCGATTTGGGTAAACGCGACGATGTCGATATACCAAAAAACTACTACCCGAACGACGATGTCGATAAAGAACCAGTCGTAAGGTGGCGGGCTCATGCCAACCTGTTCTACCACAACTGGATAAACTACTATGTATATCAGCAGACTCCATACAACATTGAGGAGATCGGTTAATCAATATATACACACTCCATACATTTACACTATGCGTCTCATACTCACCTTTCTTTTCATAATACTACCATTTTCAATCCTAAGTGCTTCTCCAGCACAACGCATAAAAAACACCATTGTCTATAATGGAGAACGCATCGAGGTAGTTCTTTGCGGCGATGAAGACTGCCACTACTGGCTTGCAGCAGACGGCAGACGATTTGTGCAGACAGAAAACAATGTCTTCTCCCTACTCACTGATAATCCGGGAAGTAGAGCACTAACAACCAGAAGAAAATCACACGTGTTCAGTTCCAGCCTACTTTCCGATGATGTCCGGAAGAAGCGTAAATTGAAGAATATCGGCAACAAGAGAGGACTCGTTATCCTCGTTCAGTTCTCAGATGTGAAGTTCTGTTCTAACTATGATACAAAACATGAGATTGAGAAGATAATGAGTGCCGAGAACCTAAAAGGCACCAGAAACTTCGGATCTGTCAGAGACTACTTCAAGGCGCAATCCTACGGCCAGTTGGACTACTGTTTCGACGTTACAGAACCCGTTACACTGACTCACCCCCTCAGCTATTATGGCGGCAATGACAAATCTGGCGATGACCTACATCCTGCAGCAATGGTATATGAGGCATGCCAACTCGTTGACGAAGACATAGACTTTTCTCAATACGATAATGACGGCGATGGCTACGTTGATGAGATTTATGTAATATACGCAGGCACAGGGGAAAACGCTTCTTATAAAGCTGATGACGTTTGGCCACACTCATGGGCACTTTCTGGCGGTGAAGCTGGCGTTAAGGCAATATCTGCCGACGGAGTGATTGTTGATGATTACGCGTGCAGTGCCGAACTAAACGGCAATGGAAACAACAAGCAACTGACCTCTATCGGTTGCATTGTACATGAGTTCTCACACACTCTCGGACTGCCAGACTTCTACTGCACAGACTACAATCACAGCCTCTTTGTCGTAGATGATTGGTCTGTCATGGACTACGGTTTCTACAACGACAACGGATACACCCCCTGTTCATACACAGCTTACGAGAGATGGCTATGCGGATGGACAGAACCAACAGAACTCTCTGAGGCAGAAAACATTACGGGAATGAAAAACATAGACGTGGATGGAGAGTCGTACATCATATATAACGATGGTAACAGAAACGAATACTTCGTATTACAAAACATCCAGAAGACGGGCTGGAACTCATTCGCACCTGCCAACGGACTTCTCATTCTCCACATCGACTATAACCAAAACGCATGGTACAACGGAACTATAAACAACAAAAAAGACCATCTGCGAATGTTCGCCATCTGTGCAGATAACATTCGCAGCTATCAGACTTGCAGTGGAGACACCTACCCAGGTACATCAAAGAATACAGTCTTCTCCAACTACTCCAAACCATCATCCGAGGTTTACAATATGACGAAATCGGGCGTTTACTTCCTTGACAAGCCAATAACCAACATTGCAGAAACCGACGATGGACATATTTCCTTCCACATAGATGGAGGAAAAATCATAGACGAACAGGCAGAATTGAAAATTGACACTGTATCCGAAGATGGCATTTCACTCTCATGGAGCAATCTTAACAATACAGACTACTATGTTATAGGTTATGGCAATACAGCCGATATTCCCCAAGGAGAAAGTAAAAAACTGCTTAACGATGATTTCCTGTTTGAGGGACTCAAAGGCGATGGAACAACTGACATTTCTGACATACTTGACAATTTTCTGGCAACAACAGGATATACGGGGAAATACATCTACAAAAGTCCCAACGGGCTGAAAATAAACAAGAAAGGAGGAGAAGGCTACATCATCACGCCAACACTCAAATCAAACACATCCACAGCCACACTCACATTCAATGCCCAACCCTACAATACCGATGACACATACTGCGACGTCATCGTGCTTGACAAAAATGACAACATCGTCTCAGATGAAAACCGCATACACATTGGAACAGAAAGCCAATACTCCGCCAAACTGTCACTCCCCACAGAAGCTAAAATAAAACTCTCATTCATAAACCGAGCATACCTCAGCCACATAGACGTGAAGTCCGATAACGACGACATAACACCCTGCAAGCTTGTATCCGACATTATAAACAACAAATTCACCCTCATGCCCTCCTTCCAATGCAATAAGTATTACATACAAGTAAAAGCTGTGCAGAAAGACGGAACCGAAACAAAATGGAGCAACCGAGTTACTGCTTCCGCAACTATTCCATCATCCATATCCCAAACAAAAATAAGCAGCAAATCCTCCGACACAAAAATCCACTACAACCTTCAGGGGCAGAGAGTTTCATCAGACTATAAGGGGATCGTCATTGTCAATGGAAAGAAAACCCTCATAATCAACTAACAACACCCTTAAAAACCAATATCCACCCCTAGTTATCCCACTTCCCTACGGCTGCACCGCCCAATATCCTCCTCTGGTTCATCCATCCCCCCCTCCCATCCCGGCATCCCGGCATCCCGGTAATGCGGCAGCAAACTATTCATTATTCAAGATTCACCATTCTATATATACATATGACTTCCCTCGAACTCCTTGCCCCCGCTAAAAATCTGCAAACAGGAATAGAAGCAATACAGCATGGTGCCGATGCCGTTTATATCGGTGCCGAAAAATTTGGGGCAAGGGCAGCAGCAGGAAACACCATAGAAGACATTGCACAGC
>JABUUG010000047.1 GCA_021443285.1 Bacteroidaceae bacterium | reverse complement strand
AACTCCTTTAACTCCTTTAACTTCATAATTAATAGATATTGCCTTATGAGAAAGAAACCGCTTCCACTGCTGGAATCTGTAGAGATAACGGACTATGCCGCTGAAGGCAAGTCAATAGCCCGCATAATGTATGGTAACAGCAACGTTGACAGTGACGGTGTACAGCATCCGCTTGTGTTGTTTGTCCCTTATGCCGTTCCCGGCGATGTCGTTGATGTGCAGGTGCGCCGCAAGAAGAATTCCTACCTTGAGGGCGAGATTGTCCGCTTCGTGAAATACAGCGAACTGCGTAGGGAGCCCAAATGCCGCCATTTCGGTGTGTGTGGGGGCTGCAAGTGGCAGATGATTCCCTATGAGGAACAGCTGCGTATGAAGCACAAGCAGGTGTCCGACCAGTTGACGCGCATCGGCAAGATTGAACTTCCCGAAATACACCCCGTGCTTGGCAGCGTGAAGGAGTTTGAGTATCGCAACAAGCTGGAGTTCAGCTGTTCAAACAAGAGATGGCTGACAAACGAAGAGGTGAGGACTGGTGTTAAGTTCGATAATATGAACGCCATAGGCTTCCACATCACAGGGGCATTCGACAAGATATACCCCATAGAGGAATGTCACCTGATGGACAACCTGCAGAACCGTCTGCGCAACTTCATATTCGACTATGCCTGCCGTCAGGGACTTAGTTTCTTCGATGTAAAGGCGCAGCACGGTCTGCTGCGCGACATGATGATACGCAACTCCAACTCGGGCGAGTGGATGCTTCTCGTGCAGTTCTGCCAGAGGGATGACGATGACAGCACGCAGTCGAGAGGGCTGCTTAACGCCATCCATGAAAACTTCCCCGAAATAACCTCGCTGCTTTGGGTGAACAACACGAAGTGCAACGACACTTTCGGTGACCTGCCCATAAACGTCTTCTACGGCAAAGACTATATCTACGAGCTTATGGAAGACCTCTGTTTCAAAGTCGGCGCAAAAAGCTTCTACCAGACCAACACGGAGCAGGCTCTTGAACTGTACAAAGTGGCGCGAGACTTCGCACAGCTCACGGGCGAGGAACTCGTCTATGACCTGTATACCGGCACCGGCACGATAGCCAACTTTGTTGCACGCCGTTCACGTCACGTCATAGGCATTGAGTATGTGCCGGAAGCCATTGAAGACGCGAAGGTGAATTCTGCCATAAACGATATACAGAACACAGAATTCTACGCGGGCGACATGAAGGACATCCTGACGAATGAGTTCATTGCCAGCCATGGTCGCCCCGACGTAATCATCACCGACCCGCCACGTGCCGGTATGCATCAGGACGTGATAGACGTGATTCTAAACGCTTCTCCCAAGCGCATCGTTTATGTCAGCTGCAATCCCGCCACACAGGCAAGAGACCTCCAATTGCTCAACGATGGCTATAAAGTGTTGAAGGTGCAGCCTGTCGATATGTTCCCCCATACGCCACATGTGGAGAATGTGGTGTTGCTGGAAAACAGACAGGAGGCAGAAAAGATAATGACTGTTGACTGATGAACAGTAACAATGATTTGCAGTGTTCGAGGAAGCAGTCCCGAAGTGCCGGATGTCAGTCTTCTTCGTACAAGGGCAAGAGGGATTTCACCCTGCCCATATCCATTACCATAGGCACACTGATATACCTTGTCTTTCGTTATATACCGCAGTTTGATGGCGCAGGCGATGCGCTCTATCCTGCCATTATTGCCATTGTGCCTTTTTTCATGGCATTGATTTTGTTTGTAACCTTCCTTAAGCTTCAGGTTAGGGATGTGCGCATCCGGCTGTGGCATGTTTTCATTTTGTTTGCGCAGATAGTCCTTTCCCTGCTATGTGTGGGTGCAATAGTCTTTTTCCGTTTGGAAGGCGGCATGAAGGTGCTGTTTGAGGGTATGCTCATCTGCGTCATCTGTCCGTCTGCCATTGCCGCTTCCGTAGTGTCGTCCAAACTTGGAGGCAACATTACAGAGATGACCCTCTTCACTCTTTTGAGCAACATCGCGGCTGTCTTCACTATGCCGCTGCTCTTCCCGCTTGTGGAAAGCAGTGCAGACCAGACGTTTTTGCAGTCTGCGCTGATAGTGTTCGACAAGACCGTGAAAATCCTGATGCTTCCTTTGGCTGCATCTTTTTTCGTAAAACGTTTTGTGCCACGCCTTTACAATGCCGTTGTATCGGTAAAAGACCTGAACTATTACCTTTGGGCGATTCTCCTTGCAGTGGTTACGGGCATCACGGTGCGCAATATCTTCAATGCCCATATCGCTGGAGTATTCCTCATTGCCACAGCTCTCTCGGCAGCCTTCGTCACTGCGTTGCAGTTCTGGTTAGGCCGGTATATCGGAGGCTTTTGTGGCGACCGCATAGATGCCGGTCAGGGGTTGGGACAGAAGAACACCACGTTTGCCATCTGGTGTGCCATAACCTACCTCAATCCCCTCTCGTCTATTGCTCCCGGATGCTACATTTTAACCCAGAACATATTTAACTCCTGGCAGATATACCGGCACGAAAGGGAAAAGATGTGATTTTTTTGTATGATGAAGAGAATAGCAGTCGTAATATTGAACTGGAACGGAGCGGAGATGATGAGGAAATATCTCCCTTCGGTGGTGGCATTTTCTGCAGAGGCTGATGTTATTGTTGCTGACAATGGCTCCACCGACTCTTCGCTGACGATGTTGGCGGAGGAGTTTCCCGATGTGGGAATGATTGTCCTCGACCGCAACTATGGCTTTGCAGAGGGCTATAATCAGGCTATAGGGAAACTGCAATCTGCCCCCCAGAAATCCACTGGCGGTGGAGGGTATGAGTATGTGGTGCTGCTCAATTCCGATGTGGAGGTTACAGAAAACTGGCTTCTGCCACTGCTGCAGTTCATGGATGCGCACAGCGATGTTGCTGCATGCCAGCCCAAACTGCTCTCATGGTCGGACAAGGGCAGCTTCGAGTATGCGGGCGCAGCAGGCGGGTTTATAGACAAGTTCGGCTATCCTTACTGCCGTGGACGGGTATTCTCCACTGTGGAGAAAGACTATGGGCAATATGAGACGGTGTGCGACATACACTGGGCTACGGGAGCCTGTATGATGGTGAGGACTGAAGATTATGTTAATGTAGGCGGACTTGAAGGACGCTTTTTTGCCCATAATGAAGAGATAGACCTCTGCTGGCGGCTGAGGATAATGGGCAGGAGGATTTGTTGTGTTCCGGAAAGCAAAGTATATCATCTGGGAGGAGGCACACTGCCGCAGGGCAATCCGAGAAAGACCTTCCTGAACTTCCGCAATAACCTGACGATGCTATATCGAAATCTGCCCGAAGAGAGGCTTGCCAGTGTGATGCGTTGGAGGTGGTGGCTCGATTGTATAGCCATGCTCCAGTCTGTGCTTAAAGCAGATTTCCCCGATGTCATGGCAATAGTAAGGGCAAGGAGGGAATACGCCCGCTGGAAAAAGGATTTTGAACAAGACAGACGCAAGATACAGGCGCAAAGAAGGATGAATGCAGATATGGATGTTACGAACAAATCAATTATTTGGGAGTATTTTGTCCGTAGGAAGAAGAAATTCAGCGATTTATGACTGTTAGATAAGTGAATGATTCTAACTTTGCGCCCGATTTTTACACACTTTTATTAATTAACATTATGTCAAACCTTAAAAACATCCAGCCACTCGAAGACTTCAATTGGGAAGAATTTGAGAAGGGCTCAACCTCAGGAGCAAGCTACGAGCAGCTCGAGCAGGCTTACTCCGAAACACTTAACAAGGTATCCGAAAACCAAGTTGTTGAAGGTACCGTAATCCATGTTGACAAGAAAGAGGTTGTTGTCAATATCGGTTACAAGTCAGACGGCATTATCCCAGCCTCTGAGTTCCGCTACAATCCAGAACTGAAAGCCGGCGACAAGGTGGAAGTGCTGGTGGAAAATCCGGAAGACAAGAAGGGCCAGCTCCAGCTTTCACACAAGAAGGCCCGCCTCTCCAAGTCATGGGACCTCGTTAACAAGGCTCTCGATGAAGACCAGGTTATCACAGGCTTCGTTAAGTGTCGTACAAAGGGCGGTATGATTGTTGACGTATTCGGCATTGAGGCATTCCTACCAGGCAGCCAGATCGACGTTCATCCTATCCGCGACTACGACCAGTATGTGGGCAAGACAATGGACTTCAAGGTTGTTAAGATTAACCAGGAGTTCAAGAACGTTGTCGTTTCACACAAGTCGCTCATCGAGGCAGAGCTCGAGCAGCAGAAGCAGGAAATCATCTCCAAGCTCGAGAAGGGCCAGATACTCGAAGGTACAGTCAAGAACATCACTTCTTACGGTGTGTTTGTTGACCTCGGAGGAGTTGACGGACTCATCCATATCACAGACCTTTCATGGGGCCGCGTAAGCGATCCACACGAGGTTGTATCACTAGACCAGAAGATCAACGTTGTAATCATAGACTTCGACAACGAGAAGAAGCGTATCGCTCTCGGTCTGAAGCAACTCTCTCCACATCCATGGGATGCTCTCGACGCTAACCTCAACACTGGCGACAAGATTAAGGGTAAGGTTGTCGTTATTGCAGACTACGGCGCATTCGTAGAGGTTGCACCGGGCGTTGAAGGTCTCATCCACGTTTCAGAAATGTCTTGGAGCCAGCACCTCCGCTCTGCACAGGACTTCCTGAAGGTAGGCGATGAGGTTGAGGCAGTAATCCTGACACTCGACCGTGAGGACCGCAAGATGTCGCTCGGCATCAAGCAGCTCAAGGAAGACCCATGGGAGGCTATCGAGGTGAAGTATCCTGTAAGCAGCAAGCACACTGCAAAGGTGCTCAACTTCACAAACTTCGGTATCTTCGTGGAGCTTGAAGAGGGTGTTGACGGACTCATCCATATCTCAGACCTCTCTTGGACAAAGAAGGTTAAGCATCCGTCAGAGTTCACAAAGATTGGTGAGGCAATCGACGTTGTCGTACTTGAGATAGACAAGGAAAACCGTCGCCTCTCTCTCGGCCACAAGCAGCTTGAGGACAATCCTTGGGATACATACGAGACTCTCTATACACCAGGTTCTGTACACACTGGAGTCATTGCCGACGTCATGGAGCGTGGAGCAGTGATCAACCTCAATGAGGGTGGCGAAGGCTTCGCAACACCAAAGCACCTTGTTAAGGAAGACGGCTCACAGGCAAAGAAGGGCGAGGAGCTTGAGTTCAAGGTAATAGAGTTCGTTAAGGATACTAAGCGCATCATCCTTTCTCACTCACGCACATTCGAAGAGGCTGCAGAAGAGCAGAAGAAGGCTGCACGCAAGCCTGCTAAGCCAGCTAAGGAGGCAGCTCCTGCAATCCAGAACGTCTCTGGCGGTACAAGCCTCGGCGACCTCGATGCACTGGCAGCACTGAAAGCACAGATGGAAGGCGGCAAATAAGCCCTGAATCCAAATACATTATTATGAATCAGAGGGGAACCGCGTGTTCTCCTCTGATTTTCTTAAGTAGTCTAACTGACTTTAGGTGGGTTATATAAATGGGAGTTAAAAGGAGTTAAAGACAAATGATTTTTTCTCTGATAACTAACTGAATACAAGCCATAGGGGTAATGTCTTTAACTCCTTTAACTCCCTTTAACTCCAGAAATGATGGAAGCTGGTTTTAACATTAATCTCTTTTCATACTTAGGCTGTGCAGACAAAAGACAATGCCAAAATAATGGTTGTTGGGTGCGGCGCCCTGGGCAATGAGGTGCTGAAGAACCTTGTGCTTTCAGGTGTATGCAATCTATGGATTGTGGATTTCGACAGGGTTGAAAGGCACAACCTCAACCGCTCTGTCCTGTACAGGAACAGCGATGCCGATGTCGGCCGGTTAAAGGTGGATGCCGCAAAGGAAAGGCTGATGCAACTCTCCGAAGGCCTCAGCCTGCACTGCATAAACGGCGATTTCTGCCACGATGTGGGGCTTGGGCTGATTATGGAGATGGATGTTGTCGTGGCGTGTGTGGATAGCCGCTGGACACGCTACATAATAAACCGCAAGTGTATGCGTGCTGGCATTCCGTGGGTGGATGGGGGAATAAGCGGACTTGAAGGTACTGCGCGCGTGTTCATGCCCGGAAAAAACTGCTATGCCTGCAATCTCTCGCCCGAATCTAAAGCCCATATGCAGAGGCGTATGTCGTGCAGCACTGCAATCAGTCGTGCGGAGGAAACGCAGAGCGTACCCACGACTGTCATTGCGGCATCTGTGATTGGCGCAGTGCAGGCGCAGGAAGCATTGAAATTGGTAGGTGGAGAGACGACAGGTTCGCTGTGCGGCAGAATGTTCTACTATGAAGGTGAAACGATGAACACCCGCACTTTGCGTTTCGAGGCCTATGACGATGACTGCCCGGAGCATGAACGCTGGCAGGTGGAGGAAACAGTAATCCCCCAGAATGCAGCTGTTCTGCCATTCCTTTCCACAATGGGTGGCGCAAGGCTGCGGTTGAGGGATTTCGTCTTTGTCGATTATGTGGAGGACAAGCAGACGGGGGAGACTGTCAGTGTAATGCTGCCCGACTACGAGGTGGAGGAGTTCCTGTGCCGGTCGGAAAAATATGATGGCAAGCCTATGTCGCGTTTCTACCAGCATTCGTTTTCTGTTATCGACGACTCATTCCCTTACCCTGAGCTCTCCTTTATGCATCTCGGATATCCTGAAGACGACATCGCAGAGGTGGAGGAAAGCGGCATAATAAGACACTATAGGCTGACGAAGAGTGAAAAACATTGATTTTCTTTTTGTTTTGCCATAAAACCAATAACTTTGCAGCCGTATTGTAATAAAGTATATTATGAAGATAGCACTGATAGGTTATGGCAAGATGGGCAAGATGATTGAGCAAATTGCCATTTCGCGCGGACATGAGATTGTCTGTAAGATTGATATAGACAACCAGGAGGATTTTGAGAGCGCGGAGTTCGCTTCGGCAGATGTGGCAATAGAGTTCACCACCCCATGGACAGCTTATGACAACTTCCTGAAAGCCTTTGCAAAGAACGTGAAGGTGGTGAGCGGTTCCACGGGATGGATGAAGGATCATGGCGATGACGTGCGCCGTATGTGTTCGGAAGGCGGAAAGACCCTCTTCTGGGCATCAAATTTCTCTGTCGGCATGGCTGTGTTCTCGGCTGTGAACAAATATCTGGCAAAGATAATGAACAACTTTCCGCAGTATGACGTTACGATGGAGGAAACCCATCATGTGCATAAGCTCGATGCACCGTCTGGCACAGCCATCACACTTGCTGAAGGCATTATAGAAAACCTCGACAGGAAACAGAAATGGGGACTGCATGAGACAGCAGACGGAGTGTTGCGCATAGACGACATACGCCGTGGTGAGGTTCCTGGTATTCACACTATCACATACGACTCTCCCGAAGAGGATATGATAACCATTACCCACGACGCCCATTCGCGTAAGGGCTTTGCTCTCGGTGCGGTGCTTGCGGCGGAATACACAGTGCAGCACACCGGGCTTCTATCTATGGCAGACCTCTTCGACTTTTAACATACCCCATAATACCCCAATCTCCCTCGCGAAAAAATCCCCCGCATTCGGAGCGCCAGCTCCGAATTCCTCAAACCTTAACACCGCGCAGCAAACCCTTCCCCACCTTTTATGAAACCCCAAAAACAAATCAACAAGAAGATGCAGTGGGCAAAGTTCCTCATTGTAATCATACTTTACCTGCTGTTTCTCTATTGGATAGAAAGCTGGCTGGGACTTATTGTAATCCCATTCATCTACGACGCATACATTTCGAAGAAGATAAACTGGCAGTGGTGGCAGGACGCAGAAGGTCTTACGCCGCACATAATGTCCTGGGTCGATGCGTTGGTTTTCGCCCTTGTTGCCGTATATTTCATAAACATCTTCTTCTTCCAGAACTATGTCATCCCG
>JABUUG010000046.1:22045-26160 GCA_021443285.1 Bacteroidaceae bacterium | reverse complement strand
GTGAAAACCGAGCAACTACATTACAAGAAGCTTTTAACCTGCTCGAAACGCAACAATATCGAGCAAATCAAATGGCAATCCAAGAACAGATTAAGGCTATTCAAGAGGCTTCTCTCTTACAACGAGAAGTTCTATGAACGGAACTTCCGCGTAACAATCACGAGGGAAGATAAGGAGCAGATGTCTATCATCTTCGACGACGGCGTTATCTACTCCTCTGACATCAGAGATATAACGCAGATGTTAGAAGCCTGCAAGGTTACAAGCTACTGGATTGAGACAACAACGATAAATAACAAAGTGCTTCCAGTTATCAAAATCTATTAACAACTAAAAATAACCATTAACAACTAAAATAACTATTTACAACTATGAGCAACATCTTCAAGCAGGCTAACGAGATAGCCGAAAACAACACAGTACCTATGAGTACAGCAATTGAGATAGCATCTTGCATAGACATGATGCGCAGTGGTAATGTTCACTTCCGCTTCCTGAAGAAGGACGGCAGTGTCCGCGAGGCGGTAGGCACACTCCAGCAGGAGGTGGTGCAGCCCACCTTGCAGGGCAGCGGCAAAGAGTTGCCGAAGAACCTTGTAGCCTTCTACGACACAGAGAAGGAAGCATGGCGGTCATTCGATGTAAGACGATGGCTCGGCTATGACGAATAGACACCTATATGGGGAGGGTAATGTGCCAACAACACACTACCCTACCCTATGACACCAATGCCTTATAACAAGGATGGCGCAGAAAGACAGACATTAATTTTATTTATAATAATCATTATAATAATTTTGCACAGATAAAAACTACGATTATGAACTTAATGACAACATTCAAGATTCTGAGGAAGGCACAGAAAATAACGCAACAGCAAGTTGCAGATGCCGGAGGCTTCAAGTTCAAGGCTGTAATATGCAACTACGAAAGCGGTATGAATACACCTTCCATAGATACTATGGACAGGCTTCTTGACACCATAGGCTACGAACTTACAATAGTACCGAAGGGTTATGCAGACCTCGCGCTGGAGATGATGCAGCAGAAGGCGCAGATAGACGGCAGCAAGCCTGACCTTACAGAGCGTGAACCGCAGCCAAAGCGCAAGGCAAAGGTTATAGAGGACATCGTACACTTCGCTAATGTTATGGAAGAAGAGAATGACGCCATAAGCCTGTGCCTTAACATCAAAGATGACAGGAACCACTTCTTCTACTACCGCAAGGATGTGATAGGCGAAGCGGTCTATGATGATTGTATGGGTGCCATCTTCGAGGAGATAGAACACGACATCAAAGCAAAACTGTCAGACTCCGACAAGAAGAGGGTAGAGGGCAGACTCAACAAATACATCAGACAATGGTCTAAACAATAAACAGTAAACAACAAACATAAACAAAAAGTAACAAACAATCTAAAACAATACTATTATGAAAGCAAATGACATTCGTAACACAAAGGTGTTCAAAATTGAAGATAACATTATAAGTGAGATAACACTGGAGCAGGTTGTACGCGACTATGCTGACACTGACCTCGTAACACACTGCACTGGCTGCCGCACTGCAATGGCGGTGGAAGGCACAGATGTAGTCCTTTACAGCAGCTACAACAAAGAGCCTGACATCGTTGAGCATTGCGACACAGAGCAGGAAGCGGAAGACCGCTGGCTGGAGATATATCACAAGGAGTACTCCGAGAGAGGCTCTGTACCATATATGACAGCAGACACACACCGCGAGGCTGTGGAGATTATCGCAGATAATATAGACGATGATTTCGACTCATTATGCAACCTCATTAACATCAATATGCAGGACGACTACTATAATGACATTGTAGAGAGCATAGCAGACAAATACGGATGGGAAATCGGCGAGGCTGATGACGACTTCATCGTCTGTGACGAATACACAAAGGTTGTGTGGGATGAGGACGGCGACGCAGTAACAGTTTCAATCCACGCCCCCCCGTGTGGGAGGGCGACTCTGTTTATTATAACGCATTTAATGCGAGAATATTATCTGTTGTGTTTTGCGAAGTTGTGGTTTTCAAGTTATGTTTTGTGTGATGATGTTGTATTACATGCTGATAATCAGAGAGTGCGAAGGGAGTAGTGGTTTGTGAAATGCTTTAGGTTCGCAACTGTCATAATATAAGGACTGAATCCACATTTATGCCTATTTTGATGCCTATTGTTTCGATGTGATGGTCCCACTTGTTCCCCATGAAATAGAAGCGGATGCTGTCTTTCTCCTTGTCGATGATGTTGTCGAGTATGCCTCTGAGTTTTATGAACAGAGCGTTGTCGAGCACACACTCAAAGACGGAGTTCTGTACCCTCACTCCATAGTTCTTGCACTCCTTCGCAACCAGCCGCAGACGCTTCCTGCCCGCCGGTGTTTGTGTTTCCACGTCGTATGTTATTATGACCATCATAGCGTTGCTATTTTATGATAAAAACCGGGTAGTTGTCTAAATCTCCTCGCAGGTAGCGTGCCATCAGCATTGCCTGGGCATGAGGGAGGAGACCAACAGGTATTCTCTCATTGAGATATGGGTGGGTTATTTCTGCCTTTTTTCGTTCTTGCCAAGCGGATATTATTGTTCTCCTGCCATTGTCAGTAAGGAGGATGGAGTCTTCAGACTGTTGTATGAAGTCGCGTGGGGTTATTTGTTTGCGGTTTATCAGCGACAACACGAGGCGGTCGCCAAGATAAGCCCTCAGTTCTTCCATCATGTCGAGTGCAAGCGAGGCTCTGCCAGGACGCATGGTGTGCAGAAAGCCCACATAAGGGTCTAATCCTACAGAGTCGAGTGCAGAAGTCATTTCGTTTGCAATGAGGGTATAGACAAACGAGAGCATCACATTCACTCTGCCAACAGGTGGGTGCTTGGTCCTGCCGCTGAACGGGAAGTCTTCCTGTTGCTGAATTATCATGTTTGGCAGCACGCTGAAATACTCGGATGCCGCGATGCCTTCTGTTCCCATCAGGGATGTTGTGTTTTCTGCTTGCAGCGCCTCCCTTTTGTGTCGTTCCAGTCTTTTTGCCGCGTTCTCCAGGTCTGCGTTTGTCCCGTTGTCGCGGATGGCTCGCCTGAGGATATTGCGGTAGTTCTGTATTTTGGCGGCTATCATTATGCGGCTTAATGCCACGGCAAAATCCCTGTCTTCCGCAAGATGGTATTGCCTTCTGCGCAACAGTACATTGCCGTGTGTGGGGCCTTGTGCGCGGGCAATGAATTTGCCAGTGGGTGTGTGGAATGCCAGCGACACATTGTTATCGACGCATAGCTTCATTGCTCCCGGACTTGCCCCCATATAGCCAAATGTTACCACCCCCTCTATGTTGTGGATTGGTATGCGGAAAATCTCTTCGCTGTCCGCTTCCACCACGAGGTTAAGACTGTCTTTCTTCAGATAGGCGTTGGGTCGAGTGATGTAAAGCACATTAAGTAGTTTCCTCATACAGACAGTCTTTAAGATAGGAGGCAACAGGTTGCAGCCTGTTGGTCTCAGGCATGCAGATGTCATATAACGAGCATCTTTTGCATTTAGGGGAGAAACTGGCAGGTGGAAGGATGCCTGTTTTCATCACTCTGTGCATTTCGTGAGCGCAGAATATCGCCTTTTCGCGTAGTTCATCAGTTATCTGCACATTCTCCCGCCGCCGCACCTCCCAATAGAACAGGTCGGCCTGACCGATACGGATATTGTGCATTTCCTCGAGGCACATCGCCTGACACACGAGCTGCATGGTGTCGCATTCATCTGTTTTGTGATGCCCCCGCTTGTATTCCACTGGTCGGGGAATGAATCTCCCGCTGTATTTTGGGTGGGATATGCTGTTGTCGGAGTTGTCCGTTGGTATGAGTTCCACAGCGTCGGTGATGCCGTTTAGCCCCAGTGTGGCAGACGCTATCCGCACCGACCGCAAGGTTATGCGTGAGTTGTTGAGTTGCCTTAGCGTCGGGTCGTCCACCTTTTTGTGCAGAATGTTCCCCTCAGCTGTCAGCGCATTCTCCGCCCACTGCTGGTCCATGTGAATCAGCGCCCATTGCCGGGGGCAGAACACAAAGTGCTGCACCCCCGACAACATGAGCATATCTTC
>JABUUG010000046.1:12344-20311 GCA_021443285.1 Bacteroidaceae bacterium | reverse complement strand
GTTCAGAAGGCGCAACAAGGCGGTTGTATAGGCGGCTTCGGCTTTTTGGGAAATTGGCGCATTGGCACCTTGTTTCTTCCCGTATGAGTCATAGCCGGAATTAACCTGAAAAGCCACCAGTTTCGCCGTTGCCTGACTGCCCGGTATCATTGTTGCGGAAGTTGTTTCCACCGCTACTGAAGGTTCTCCTGTTACAAGGCAAATAGGAAGTTTCATTTGATTACCTGAATCTTCTTGAAGTCTTGTCTCATTTTCCAACTCTTTTGCGGATGCCACAATTTCGGTTTCTCCTTGAATGAGGAAACTGACCACTGCTCCCTTTTTCCCCACCATCTCACTCCACAGAGCATCCTCAGGAACTTTCTTGTCCTCTCCTTTGTCATAAAATGCGCATACGGCAGAGAAAGCTTCACAATCTGCATACTTCTTCTGCATTTCCTTGCATTTCTGAACAAAAGCATTGTACTTTTGAGGGGCTTTCGCTACAGTGTTCTTGTTGTCGTCTTTCGGAAGTCCGAACACATATTCCATGTTGTCATAAAATATGTACGGCTTTATGCCGCTGGAACGGGAGTCGGATATGACATGAAACTGTTGAGAACGTTTTTTGTCGATACGCCTGTCTTCAACGCTCACAAAGTTCCCATTTACATCTATTATTATAATGAAATGAATCTCTTGCTCCTTGAATCCCAAAGGTGCTACACTTCCATCGTATGCCTTTAGGCGATTATAATAATCATAAAGTGCTTTCAGTATCATAGTAGTATCTTCTCGCTGTTAAAGGGTGGCACAATTATAGTTCCGTGTTCCATTTTTGCGCGGTAGAACATGGGCATAATGTTTTTCTCGTCGGAGAAATCCATATCGTAGAGCATGATGCCGAGGTCTCGGTTTTCGTCTATAGGCTCACATACTTCATCTTGTGTTGTAATAAGTCTGAACATAGCAACACACTCTCGCGTACCCAAATACGGCTGATTGAAACACTGCCCTTTGGAGGCCCTACGCTCAAACATATCGTAATACTTCATGGGTTTCTCGTCGTTGCCAGCAACACGAGTCATCTTCTCTGCTTTACGCTCGGAAACAGTGATATATACCATCTTTGCGTGTAGCCTGTATCTCACGTCTTTGAGCATAAGTGTGTTTCTTTGTTGTCGATTGTCTTCAATGAGAATAGGCGATTTCTTTGCCAATGCACCCACCTCATTGCGCCGTACACTATGCCACTTGATAGGGTTGAGCACCTCTATCTTCGTAACCTCCCAGCGAATGGCCGGTTTCCAAAAGACAGCCTCAAAAATGGCTCTTGCCGCCGAGGGGGTAATAACGTCGTAGCTTACCCTCTCAACCTTTAGTTCTGGTCGGGTGAAGCATGCCATGTCGCCCCATACCTCAAGGCAGAATTCTTTGTCGGTGTATTCCATACATCTATATATTATACTGTTAATATTTCGTCTAACCAGTGGCTTTCTGTTACCAGTCCCACATCATCCCTGTATTGGACATTGTCGGGAATGTAAAATATGCCCTCTAACAATTCCTCCACAAGTCCGCTTTTCAAAAGTTCGTCAAAGTCTCGTTTGCGCACATTCACAGTGTACTGCGACAACTGCTTCATCATAGAATATGAAGGTCCTTTGACTCTTAATTCCTCAACGAGCGACGCACTGTCCTCGTAATTAACGATTACGGAAACAGAGCCATCATTGCCAATCATGTTGAACTCAACAGATGCGGTTTCAAACTGCCATTCAAGCGGTTTGTAAAGTTTGCCGGCTATATCTGCTTTGTCAAAATTATCTGTGCGGCTATAGCGTTGAATAAAGTAGTCGGTCATTGTGGTGGGCGCAAACCAGTCTGGATGGTTGGATTCCAGATTTTGCATTGCGTCGCTCGCTTGTCCGATAGAACCAAACGGCTTCTTCACAAGTCGGAAGACATACACATCACAAATGTCCCTTTTTCCCTCGCGATTGCATCTGCCGGCTGCTTGAAGTACTGAATCAAGACCCGCCTCCTGCCGATAAACGACGGGGAAATCTATGTCCACACCCGCCTCAATCAACTGTGTCGCCACTACTCGTACTGTCTTTTGCGTTTCGTCTTTCAGGCATTCTTTAAGTTCGTTTATCTTCTTTTTCAGATGTGCCGAACACATCATTCTTGAAAGATGAATATTCAGACCTTCTTTTGGCAATAGCTCAAAGACTCCTTTTGCCTCTCTTCGGGTATTTACTATACACAATACCTTATCGTGTTCTGTCAGTTTGTTGGCAAGAGTTGGCTCTTCAATTGGAGAGTGGTCGAGTATAATCCTTGTCCGTCGCAGTTTGTCGTGCAAGTTCCATTCTTCGGGTATTATTTCTGAAATGTTTTCAATGCCGCGTAATCTTCTGCCTGCTCCACGTCCCCAGCAGATGTCTCCTCGCAGGGCTGGCAGACTTGCTGTGGTGAACAGGACAGACACGCCGAATATCTGTTGGTAGGCTTGCAGCGAGTCAATAATCGGCTGAAAATGTCCTAAGGGCAATGTCTGCACTTCGTCAAGAATAAGCACGCTGTTGCAGATGTTGTGGAGTTTTCTGCATGCGGATGGTTTGTTGCTCATAATTGATTCAAAGAGTTGAACATTGGTTGTCACGATAATCGGATAGTCCCAATTCTCGGTGGCAAGCCTCATTTTCATGCGCAAGGTCTCATCTTTGATCAGGAGTTCGTCGTTGTTGGAATGATGCTCAAGCACATTCTCTCTTCCAAAGATGTTCGATAGAATCTCTGCTGTCTGTGTTACGATAGATGTATAAGGAATGGCTAAGATAATTCTTTTCTTTCCATGCTTGATGGCATGGTTTATTGCCCATACTAACGATGATAGAGTCTTTCCGCCGCCGGTAGGTACGGTTAGACTGTATATGCCAGATGCATTACCAGCCATTTCTCTGCAACGGCATTGAATCTTTTGGCGCAGGTCGTTCAATTCACAACTGTATGCTTTCTTGGAAAGGTTCTCAAGATATGTGTTCAGTATGGGCTTCAACTCTGCCAGTGGGGCTTTTTCTTTCCTCAGTCTGGAATGTGAGGCATCCATGAAACTTTCCGTATCGAGATAGTCTGCATCCACAAGACACGAAAACAACATCCTTACTAAATGGTGCAGATGTCTTATATCTTTTATTTGAACAGGTGCGGAGAGAGGAATTGGACTCCCAGCATTGACTATGCCTTGTGGTAAAGGGGAATTGACTTTCTGACCGAAATTTGTGTAATCGTCAAGACCAGAGTGATGCCCCATAATAGGATAGCCCAGCAATATCCCAGCTTCCTTATACAATTCCTTGCACATGGAAGCACCAACAAATGCGTGTTGCTTGTCCTCACCATGCCAACTGTTTTCCAATCCCGCAAGAGTCTTGATGTACGTTTGAAAAGAATCCCTCTCTTTCCCCTTGTCATGGAGAAGTCCCAACACTTTCCCCCAGCTGCCCATGCCAAATTCCGATGCGAATTGCGATGCCAGATGTGCCACACCATTTGCATGGTTCTCTAAACTTTGGGTTAAAATGCCCGATTCATCCTTGATTATATGTGCAATGTGCGTTGTCATATATCCGTTTTGAAATGATTGTGTAAACGCTGGGCGTGTGTGTAAGTGTTTCTAAGACGTTACAAAATTACAGGAAGTTTTCGGTATTAGCTTATCTGATGTGAAGAAATCGGGGTTTCATGGCAAAAATACGGGCAATCCGTATGCTGAACGGGCTTGGGGAGTGTTCCCCGTGGCAGAATGGCTCCAAAATGAAGTGTGCGGAACATCGTCGGTATTTATTGATATAGTATAAATATTTCGGCGTTCCCTTAAAGTCTTGTTCGCGAAACACTGTAGCTCAGGTTATTCTTTGTAATTTTGTCCGCAGTGTAGTATTATTAAGTTAATGTATCATGAAGAGGTTTTCTTTTTTGGTTATTGCTGTCTTCCTGCTGCTTACGGCATGCGACAAGCAGGATATTGAAGTAAACAATGACAATATTGTCGGGACATGGGTGGAGAACTATGATGACTATCCAGATTATACCCGAGACGGATTTGTTACATGGGTGTTCGATAACTCCGGACACATCACCTGTCATGTGTCCGATGTGTTTGCCGGCGATCATGATGTTACAAGGACTTACCGCCTTGGTGCGCTTTCCGGTCAGGGAAGCAATGTGATAACAATTGACCCGGATGGTGACGCTGCCCGGAGTTATCAAATCACCCGCCTGACAAAGACTGAAATGGAATGGCAGATGGTGGGCACCACATTCTCCCCAGGTTCTGTCGGAGGCTACTACAAGCATTTCGTGAAGAGATAGGGGGAGGCCCTGGAAGTTCTCTGCGGATGAAGCATCTGTGCAGAGAAACCGTTAGTGGGTGGTACGGTAACGTGCCACCCACTAACGGTTATGGTACATATCTTATCCCAAACGCCGCGCATATAGGTTGGACCCAACGGATATTCCGGGTTGGGGGAGGGGAAAGAGCGGGGCTGTATATGCCATTTGCGCCAGTACTTGGGCATGAATTACTCCAGTACTTATATAGGATTACTGCAGTACTTGGCATAAAGTACTGGAGTACTTTGGCATAAAAGTACTGGCATGAGCATATATTCGAGGCATGGATGGGGGGTATGGGCATCCTGAAACCTGCAAAACAATGCGTGCAGCATCTATTGCCATTGTTTCTCTGATTGGCATTATTTTGCGCAATAAAGTATCGGTTTGTGGTTTGTGTGCGAACACACATTATTGACCGCAGTCAAAAAAGGTATGGGTTTATGGGATTTTCCTTGTTAAAAGTTTTAGGGGAAAGTCAAACCGCATACCTTTGCAGCGTCAAAACGAGAGAAAAACAGTTTTTCGGATTGTTTGGAAGGGTGCAAAAGCCCGCTCGTCAGATAGAAAAAGTAAAGATGTATTTTCATTAGGTTAGTATAAGGTTAGTTATTAATTTTTTGATAGGTTAGTTTTAAGGTCAAACAAAAGATTGCGATAACAAGAAATTGGCAACCGTGAGGCCACCAATTTTTTCATTGATAGTTTTTTTGTTTAGATAGCAGTGCGTTGCAGCTCGTGGTGAGTTGTAGCGCATTTTTCGTAGGAGAAAGATGGGGGGTATAGAATGTATAGAAGAGTATAGAATGTATAGAAGGGTACAGACATCAGAGACATGACATTATTCAGAACCAACAGCCATATAAAGAGACAGTTAGCGAAGCTGACGCTGCCGATATTAATAGACATCGCACTCGTGATGATGCTCGGCACGGTGGACATAATGATGCTCAGCCGGCACAGCGATGAGGCTGTTGCTGCGGTGGGTGTAGATAACCAGCTGTTCATGCTCATCTTCCTTGTATATCAGTTCATCTCGATGGGGTGCGCCATACTCTGCGCGCAGTATATCGGGGCGAAGATGCAGAAGAGGCTCGTGCAGGTGGTGGGTGTGGCGTTGATGCTTAACGTCTTCATCGGGCTGGCGGTGAGCGCCACGCTGTGGTTTCAGGCGGAGGGCATACTGCGCCTTATCGGGCTGAGCGAGAACCTTATGCCCGAAGGTCTGATATACATGAAGATAACGGGCGTCTGCTCGTTCACGCAGGCCATATCCTTCGCGCTGTCTGCCTCGCTGCGCAGTGCCGACAAGACGGTGTATCCGATGATAGTGACGCTGATAAGCAATGTGCTGAACTTCATCGGCAACTATGTGCTTATCTTCGGAAAATTCGGTTTCCCCGCGCTCGGTGTGGAGGGTGCCGCCATATCCACTGCCTTGAGCCGTGCTGTTGCCATGGTATTGCTCGCGGTGTTCCATACGAGGAAGCACATACACAGTTATCCGCTGGAGTATTTCCGCCCGTTCCCTGTGCGCGAGCTGAAGAACCTTGTGCTTGTGGGCGTGCCGGCAATGAGCGAGGAAATGAGCTACTGCCTGTCGCAGGTGGTGGGCATATATATGATAAACAAGCTTGGCGACACGGCTCTTGCCACACGAGCCTACTGCTGGAACATCCTCGCCTACTGCATCCTCTTCTCCGCGAGTTTCACGCAGGGGGGCAGCATTATGATAGGCCACTTTGTGGGACGGGGAAGAAACAGGGCTGCCTACATACTGGGCAACTACAACCTACGTCTGCAACTGATATGCTGTGTAACGATGGCTGCGGTGCTGGCGAGCCTTGGCAGGCCCATACTGAGCCTTTTTACGGAGAACGAGGAGATACTGACGCTCGGTTCGTGGATATTCGTAATCAATGTGTTCCTCGAGATAGGCCGCACGCGCAATATTTTCTCCTGCGGCAGTCTGCGTGCTACGGGCGACACGATATATCCCGTCGTGATAGGCATCACGTTCCAGTGGCTCATAGCTGTGGGCGTGGCTTATGTGGCGGGCTTCTGGCTGGGGCTTGGACTGCTGGGAATATGGGGCGCCTTTGCACTCGATGAGAATACGCGTGGAGTGATACTGACACGCAGGTGGCACAGCCGCAAATGGGCGGGAAAGAGCTTCGCGGTGTAACCTGTAAGTTATATAAATTGGAGTTAAGGAAGTTAAAGGAGTTAAGGGAGTTAAAGACAAATGACTTTTTTGAAGATAACTGATTGAGTAGAAATCATATAGCTAATGTCTTTAACTCCTTTGACTCCTTTAACTCCTTTAACTCCTTTAACTTCATAATCAAAAGAAATTACATTCAACCTTCCATACCATCCTATGGCATCATCATCTTTTTCAGGAAAATCCCCCAAACCGATAAGGCTTTTGATATTTCCCAAGTTCGACTATGGGGAGCTCGGCAACGGTGTGTGCGGTGAGGGCGAGCTGTTCTACCGTGAATACCTGCAGGGTGGGGAAGAGTATGTGTTCCCCGGACTGCACCCAGGGGAGAAGCTGTATTATAAGGATGGCATCGCGCTGACCATGCCGCACTGCGGAAAGACGAACACCGCTGTGGCACTGACCTCAATACTCTGCAATCCTGAGTTCGACTGCCGAGGTATGCGGACGCTGTCGGTGGGCTGCGCCGGCTCGAGCTATGAGGACACCGTCATGGGCGACGTTTTCATCGCATCCGCCATAATCGATATGGAGAGCGGCAACACTGTGGTGGACAGCAACAACCGGCTGGCGTGGTTCCCCATGCCCGATACCGAGCAGTACGGTTGCCATATACTGGATGCCGGCCGCGTGGAAAGCCTGTACAGTCTGACAAAGGACATCGCGCTGGACACCACCCCCAGGACGCAGGCGTTCATGGCTGCATACAGCCCGGCACTCTCGCGCAGACCGAGGGTGATGAAGGCAACCTTCGCGACGAGCGACAACTACTGGAAGGGCAGGGAGTTTCATGAGATTGCCGAGATGAAGGTGCGCCACTACGGTTGTCCCGACCCCTACCGGGTGGCGGAGATGGAGGAGATAGCCGTCGCCTCAACCCTTAAACGCTTCGGACTGTCAGACGGATATATGGGGCTGCGCGTATCGGTGAACCTCGATGACTACATGAACGGTGCAACCCCGGAGACGATGTTCGGCAACAGTTTTGAGAGCAATATGACCGACGAAAACAACCTGGAGGGCGCGGACATATTCGACACCGCAATGCACAATCTGTTCAGGGTGGGGAAAACAATCATAGATTTCCATCCGGATTGATGGAGCGTTTCCCTTGTTTTCTTACTTTTGCACAAGGTACTACCGCAAAAACGCATAAAACACACGGGCTTGCCGCAATGTTTTTCTTTCATAATTGTATATTTGCGGCATAATTTGCGGAGAATAATCAAAAATAAAAAACCTAAATAACTATGAAAAAACTTGTCTTACTCTTCGCGGCAATCGTTATTGCCCTCAATGCCAACGCACAGTTTGAGAAAGGAAAGACCTACGTCGGAGGAACGCTCACCGGTCTGGGCCTGAA
>JABUUG010000046.1:6724-11878 GCA_021443285.1 Bacteroidaceae bacterium | reverse complement strand
AGTTAAAGACAAATGACTTTTCATAAAGAAGAATACATGCGTCTTTAACTCCTTCAACTCCTTTTCTGTTCCCTACCTTCTCTACCTTCTCTACTTTCTATAAAACCAAAACATTATGCTTACCCCAGACCAACTTAACGAAGAACTTATCAAACTGTCGTTTGCCGAGGACATCGGCGACGGCGACCATACCACCCTCTGTTGTATCCCTGCCGACGCCATGGGCAAGTCTAAACTCCTCATCAAGGAAGACGGTGTGCTTGCCGGTGTGGAAGTGGCGAAAAAGGTGTTTGCCTCTTTCGACAAAGACATGCAGGTTGAAGTGTTCATAAACGACGGAGAGGAAGTGAAGAAAGGCGATGTCGCAATGATTGTTACCGGCAAGGTGCGCTCGCTGTTGCAGACCGAGCGACTGATGCTCAACATCATGCAGCGTATGAGCGGCATAGCCACCATGACACGCCGCTATGTGAAAAAACTTGAAGGCACAGGCACCCGCGTGCTTGACACCCGCAAGACAACTCCAGGAATGCGTATGCTGGAGAAGGAGGCTGTGAAAATCGGCGGCGGCGTGAACCACCGCATAGGACTTTTCGACATGATACTCCTGAAAGACAACCATGGGGATTTCGCGGGCGGCATAGACAATGCCATCGACCGCTGCCACAAATATCTTGAGGAGAAAGGCCTCAACCTGAAGATAGAGCTTGAGGTGCGGTCGTTCGACGAGCTCGACCAGGCACTGAAGCACGGCGGCATAGACCGCATAATGCTCGACAACTTCTCTCCCGCCGACACCAGGAAGGCTGTTGAGATAATAAACCACCGCTACGAAACGGAGTCGTCGGGCGGCATAACCTTCGACACCCTGCGCGACTACGCCGAGTGTGGTGTGGACTTCATCTCCGTCGGCGCCCTCACACACAGCGTCAAAGGACTTGACATGAGCTTCAAGGCAACAAACTTCTAATCCCCGGTCATCATGAAAAAGACAATCAATAACGCCACTTTTTCCGGCATCCTCTTTATTCTTGCAATAGCTTTCGCCGCCCCATCCTCTGCCTGCACGAACTACATTGTGGGCAAGGACGCCAGCAAGACGGGCGCAGTGATGTGTACATACAGCGCGGACAGCTACGGTTCTTTCGGCAGTCTGCACTTCATCCCTGCCGCCAAGCACGCACCCGGAGAACGGTATGAGATTTACGACTACGACACAAACAAACACCATGGCTCAATACCGCAAGTGCCTGAGACATACAATGTTGTGGGACATATCAACAACCACAAGGTGTCTATCATGGAAACAACATTCGGCGGACGCCACGAGGTGGAGCAGGACTCTACGGGCCTCATCGACTACGGTTCGCTGATGTATCTCGGACTGATGCGTGCCAAGACCGCACGCGAGGCTATCAAGGTGATGACATCGCTCGTGGAGCAGTACGGCTATGCCTCTGAGGGCGAGTCGTTCTCTGTATGCGATGCCAACGAGGCATGGATACTGGAGATGATCAGTCAGGGCCATGGCTCGAAGAAGGTGGTGTGGGTGGCACAGCGCATACCCGACAATGCAATCTCCGGTCATGCAAACCAGGCACGTATACGCAAGGTGAACCTCAAGGACAAGGAGAACGTGATGATTTCCAAGGAGTGCATCTCGTTTGCCCGTAAGATGGGGTGGTTCAGCGGAAAGGACGCCGACTTCAGCTTCGCCGATGTGTATGCCCCAGCCGACTTCAGCGGCCGCCGTATATGCGATGCACGCGTATGGACGTTCTTCCGCCGCCACAGCACTGGCATGGACAAGTATTTCCCATGGGTGGAGGGCAAGGCAAAGGATGCCGAGCCGATGCCGCTTTGGGTTGTCCCTACGGAGAAAGTGTCGCTGGAGGACCTCCGCACTGCCATGCGCGACCACTATGAGGGTACACCGTTTGCCATAAGCACTGCCGCAGACCACGACAACACGCCCAACAACAACATCGACGAGGGCGACCCCGGCAAGGGTATATGGAACATGCCGTACCGTCCCACTCCGCTCTACTTCAAGTATAACGGCAAGGAGTATTTCAACGAGCGCCACGTCTCTACACAGCAGGCGCACTTCAGCATCATCTCCGAGCTGCGCTCATGGATGCCCGATGAGGTCGGCGCAGTGCTTTGGTGGGCAAACGACGACTGCAACATGGTGCCATACACTCCGCTCTACGGCTGCCTGACCAAAGCCCCGCGCCCGTATGACACTCCGGGGGCTGACGATACCCACTTCTCCTTCGACAACGCATTCTGGGTGTGCAACTGGGTCAGCAACATGGTCTATCCGCGCTACTCCGTAATCTTCCCCGAACTGAAGGCGGTGCGCGACTCCATAGACAACAATCTCACGCAGCTCCAGAAATCTGTCGAAGAGAAGGCTGTCGCCATGAACGATGCCAACGCCCAGGCAGCGTTCCTCACCGACTACTCGTGCCAGAAGGCAGACGAGATGCTTGCACGCTGGAAGCAGCTTGCGGTGAAGATTATCGTGAAATACAACGACATGGTAATCAAGAAGGAGAAGAACGGCGTTTACGAAAAGACACCTTACGGACTTGCCGTGCCTCCAATACGTCCGGGCTACACGGAAGACGTGAAGAAGGCCATATCCGAATATGGCAACGGCAGATATGCCAAGCCGGAGGAATAGGGATTATCAGAATGTAGTAGAAGGGGAGTGGTAACTGAGGGGAGTGGAGTTAAAGAGGAGTTAAAGTGACATTACAATCTAACGAATGAGTCATTTGTCACTTTAACTCCTCTTTAACTCCTCTTTAACTTCCCTTTAACTTCCCTTTAACTTCCCTTTAACTCCCCTTTCCTATAACTTCCGCGCCGAAGGCGCATAACTTCCTTTAGCTTCTGAAATAATAAATTGGGTCTTAGATATTCTTGAAATATGCGTCGAGCAGGTCGGCTGCGGCAATGAAACTGGTCTTTTGCCCAGTTAGGACTTGTGTCTCCTGCTGCTTAAGCATCTGCTTTATGACGGGCATATTGTAGAAGGAGTTGCGTAGCTGCTCGTCGATGCTTTCGTACATCCAGTATTTGCTCTGCTCGTTGCGGCGGTAGGCGAAATAGCCGTTAGCCTTTACATGGTCGAAATAATCGTATATCATGTCCCACACCTCCTTAATCCTTATTGCGTAGAACCCGCTGTATGTCAGTACCTGTGGCATCCATCCGCTTTCTGTTTTGGGGAAGAAGTGCAGTGCATTGCGGAAGTGGGATGCTGCCATCTCGCAGGCATCCACATTATCTCCGTCACATTTGTTCACGACTATACCGTCGGCAATCTCCATTATACCTCGTTTTATGCCTTGTAGTTCGTCGCCGGTGCCAGCTACTTGTATGAGTAGGAAGAAATCTACCATTGAGTGGCATGCGGTCTCGCTCTGTCCGACACCTACAGTCTCAACGAAGATGGTGTCGTAGCCTGCTGCCTCGCAGAGTATTATTGTCTCGCGTGTCTTTCTTGCCACGCCGCCTAACGAACCGGCTGATGGGGAAGGTCGTATAAAGGCTTCCTCCCTTACGGAAAGTTTCTCCATGCGTGTCTTGTCGCCGAGTATGCTTCCCTTTGTGCGCTCGGAGCTGGGGTCTATTGCGAGCACTGCAAGTTTGCCTTTTGTGCGGTCGAGCACATGGCATCCGAATTCATCTATGGAAGTGCTTTTGCCAGCACCCGGGACTCCGCTTATGCCTATCCTGATTGACTTTCCGGCGTATGGCAGGCATTTGGCAATCACCTGCTGTGCCTTTGCCTGATGCTCCGGGAGAACACTTTCTACAAGCGTTACTGCCTGCGATAGTATGGTTACGTTTCCTTTGAGTATCCCCTCAACCATCTCATCTACAGTCAGTTCAACGCGCTTTTTCCTTATCTTTCTGAAATAAGGGTTGATGATGTCTGGCTGGGCTACACCGCTGTTCACGACGAGTCCCTTGTATTCTTCGCTGTTTTCGGGATGTTCCATATCAAACTATAGTTCGTAGTTCACGTTGATCACGACCTTTTGGTTATTGGGGTCGTTGGTGAGTAGTAGTATTCTTGCTTTAGAGGTCACTTTTTTCAGAATCTTCCTTGTGCCTTTGATTTTCAGCAGTGTTGATTCGCCGGGTGACAGCTTCGTCTTCTCAAGGGTTATGGAAATGCCCTGTATATAAGACTGAAGGTCGGATATGATGAGCGGCGACTTGCCTTTGTTCATCACTATAATCTCACCCTTTAGCGAGTGGTTGAGTGATATTTCCTGCTCGGAAAGGTCGAGTACTGGGGCGCGCCCTAACTGCGACTCCGAGAAGTTCTGTACAGGGAGTTTTATGGCAGAGATGGTCAGCTCCTTTTCTTTTGAGATGGTGTCTCCTGGATATCTGGCAAGATATACGGATGTCTGCGTAAGTCCGTAGCGTGGCAGGTTGTGGCAGTTCAGTGTAAATGTAATCGTACCCTGCTTGTTAGGTCCGACGACATTTGGCGAAACCATGGCCGTCATATACGACGGAACGTGAATGACAAGTGGGTTTACGGGCTGGTTGTCCTTATTTATAAATGTGATTTGCTGCTGAAGGACATCTCCGGCATAACCGTCTGGGAACTCAATGGTGTTTGAAGACAGGTGCAGTTTGCCTATCATGCATCCTTTCCCCCCAAACAATGGCTGGGGTTGTGCAATGACACGACCTTTCAGTGTTAGGTAGAAGGGGCTTTCGAACTCTCTGCTTATGAGTGCAATGTCCTTCTGGAAATGCCCTAAGGTTTTTGCGTCATAAGTTACGGTTATGGAGAAGTTCTCGCCCTTGGAGATGGTTTTGCGAGGGTAGGTTACTTTTGTGCATCCGCAGAATGCCTTCACTTCATTGAGGAAAAAGACTGATCCTCTGTTCTTCAGTTTGAAGGTTGCGGTGGCTGGCTGCTCAAAAAGAATGTCGCCAAGGTCTATAACATCAAACTCCGGCTCAATGCTCTGCGCCATGACTTTGGTACAGAGGAGGATGGAGAGAATAAGGAGACATAGAGACCTCATTTTCAATGAATAGTGAAGAATGAATAGTGTAATCGGCTTTGCCGCTTGCCAGAGCAAGTAACCGGCTTGCCGCTTTCACAAAGCAAAG
>JABUUG010000046.1:4633-5669 GCA_021443285.1 Bacteroidaceae bacterium | reverse complement strand
CGCCTTCCTCAAAGCCGAGCTTGTCCATAACCTTTGCTATACGCTCGGAGGCGAAGAGGCGCATGAGCTTGTCTTCAAGAGAGACATAGAATACTGATGATCCCGGGTCTCCCTGACGTCCGGAACGTCCGCGTAGCTGTCGGTCAACACGACGGCTCTCATGCCGCTCGGTACCGATGATTGCCAGACCTCCTGCAGCCTTCACTTCATCTGAGAGCTTGATGTCCGTACCACGACCTGCCATGTTCGTGGCAATGGTAACGGTCTTCCCGAGACCAGCCTTTGCCACAATGTCAGCCTCGCTTTGGTGGAGTTTTGCATTAAGCACCTGACAAGGAATCTTGTTGATGTCGAGCATTCTCTTCAGGAGTTCTGAAATCTCTACAGAGGTAGTACCGACGAGCACTGGACGCCCCTGATTTATCATCTCCAGAATTTCTGCAATCACTGCATTATACTTCTCGCGGTTCGTCTTATATACACGGTCGTCGAGGTCGTGGCGTGCTATAGGACGGTTGGTGGGAATCTCCACGACGTCGAGTTTGTATATGTCCCAGAACTCTCCTGCTTCGGTGATGGCAGTACCCGTCATACCTGCCAATTTGTGGTACATACGGAAATAGTTCTGCAGTGTTATGGTGGCGAAGGTTTG
Organism: Bacteroidaceae bacterium; assembly: GCA_021443285.1. GTDB lineage: Bacteria > Bacteroidota > Bacteroidia > Bacteroidales > Bacteroidaceae > Prevotella. The sequence continues at coordinate 5,017 of JABUUG010000046.1, read as the reverse complement.
TGTTGCCTCCTTTATCTTCACGTGTTCCTTTGCCTCAACAGCCTGATGCAGTCCGTCGCTCCACTGTCTGCCCTCCATTATGCGTCCTGTCTGCTCATCGACAATCTTCACTTCTCCGTCGATGACCACATACTCGTCGTCCTTGTTGAACATACAGTATGCCTTCAGAAGTTGGCGTATTGTGTGGACACGCTCGCTCTGTACTGCATAGTAGTTCAGCATGGCGTCTTTCTTTTCCAGTCGCTGTTCGTCTGTCAGTCCCTTTTCATTCTCGAGTTCCGAGAGCTGGGCAGTGATGTCTGGTAGCACGAAGAGGTCTTTCTGTCCTACCTGCTGCGCCATCCAGTCGGTACCCTTGTCGGTCATCTCGCAGGAGTTAAGCTT
>JABUUG010000046.1:3248-4458 GCA_021443285.1 Bacteroidaceae bacterium | reverse complement strand
GACTCAATCATCTTCTGGTCCTTCGTGTTACGCCCTTCCGTAATGAGTTTCTTCGCTTCTGCAAGATATTCTGTGGCGAGTTTGCGTTGGACGCCTACGAGTTTCTCTACGAGAGGCTGGTATTCCTCAAACATCTGCACATCGCCGTTAGGAACAGGACCGGAGATGATGAGCGGTGTACGGGCATCATCAACCAGAACTGAATCGACCTCATCCACAATCGCGTAGTTGTGTCTGCGCTGAACGAGGTCTTCGGGTGATATGGCCATGTTGTCGCGGAGGTAGTCAAAACCGAACTCATTGTTTGTTCCGAATGTGATGTCCGCCTGATAAGCCTTGCGGCGTTCCGGAGAGTTCGGCCGGTGCTTGTCTATACAGTCAACAGAGAGTCCGTTGAACATATATAGAGGTCCCATCCATTCCGAGTCACGCTTTGCCAGATAGTCGTTCACAGTCACCACATGTACACCGTTGCCCGTCAGCGCATTGAGGAATACTGGCAGTGTTGCGACGAGCGTCTTTCCCTCACCTGTAGCCATTTCCGCAATTTTTCCCTGATGCAGAACCGCACCTCCGAAGAGCTGTACATCGTAGTGTACCATATCCCATTTCAGGTCGTTGCCACCAGCCAGCCAGTGGTTGGAGTATATTGCTTTGTCGTCTTCAATACGTACAAAGTCTTTTGTGGCAGCCAGTTCGCGGTCGAAGTCAGTGGCCGTTACCACAATCTCCTCGTTGTTTGCGAAACGGTTGGCAGTTTCCTTCACGATGGCGAAGGCTGTTGGCAACACTTCCTTCAGACCTTCCTCATATTGTTCGAGCACTTCCTTGTCCAGCTTGTCTATTTCCTTGAAGATTACCTCGCGCTCGTCTATTGGAGTTTCCTCTATTTTAGCTTTCAGTTCATCTATCTTTGCTAATTTCTCAGTACCCTTGGCACGCACAATCTGTTTTATCTCCTCAGTTTTTGCACGCAGCTCATCGTTGGAGAGTTTCTGTATTTCAGGATAAACAGCCTTCACACTATCCACTACAGGCTGTATAAGTTTCATGTCGCGCGATGACTTGTCGCCGAAGATTGATTTGATTATTTTGGTGAAATTCATAGTTTTATTTACTATTTGACGATTTATCTATTTAGCTGTTGATGGTTATTTTGATATTTTCCGATTTTATGATTTTTAACCCAAAAAGTTCATTAGAATTTTAG
>JABUUG010000046.1:0-3220 GCA_021443285.1 Bacteroidaceae bacterium | reverse complement strand
CTTTGTGAAAGCGGCAAGCCGGTTACTTGCTCTGGCAAGCGGCAAAAGCCGATTACGGCACAGTAGTGCCGAACACAGTGGCTCACGATGTGGGAATGGATAACTGAGGTGAGGGTGTTACGTCCATAATTCAGTGATGAACATTGTTGTCTCGTTGCCAGCCTCCTTGAATCCGAGGGATTTGTAGAAGGGGAGTTTGTCGTTGTAGGCGCAGAGCACTATGCGGAGGTAGTCCTTGTAGTGGCGCTTCATCATATTAACGAGTTCCCTTCCGATGTGCAGCCCTTGATATGCTGGGTCAACGAGCAGGTAGTGTACGTAGGCGGTCATTACGCCGTCGTCCATAGTGCATATCATGCCTATGAGGCGGTCGCCGTCGTAGGCGGAGAACACCGACCCGTAGCCCTTCATTGCCTCTACAAGCCTGTCGGGATAATGCCCCGACGACCAGTTTACGGAGAGAAACAGCCGTTGCAGTTCCTCGCGGTTGAAGGTGCGCGTGTCCTTGTATGTGATGGTGTGTTGTGGTGTCATGGCTGAAGGTTGTTTACTTCGACTGTGTGCAGTTGAAACCGGTTTGGGGTGCATAGTGCGCGTTTGCGATTGTGGTGTCAGACGCGCCGCACTGCATGGCAGACGGGGCCGAAGCCATGTCCTATCTCATAGTTAGCCCCTGCGATGATGGCATCGTTGATATACTGCTTGGCGTATTGTGCCGCCTCGCCCATCGAATAGCCTTTTGCCAAACCGCTGGCGAAGGCAGACGACATGGTGCAGCCCGTGCCGTGGGTGTTGCGCGTATTTATCCGGACTGACGGCAGTTCAACCGTCGTATGCTGGTCAAAGTCGTAGAAGATATCGACCAAACGCTCTTCGGAGAGATGGCCAGCCTTGAGTAGCACAGACACCTGTAGACGCTCTGCCAATAGACGGGCAGCGTTAGGCAGTGAACACTGTGTGGTGAGCGATTGTCCCAACAGAATCTCCGCCTCGGGGATGTTGGGGGTGATGACCCGCACTATTGGAATCAGGGCGGAGCAAAGAGACGCTATCGCATCTTCCTCAATCAGCCGGTGCCCCGATGTGGAGACCATGACAGGGTCGAGCACGATGGGTATATCCTGATATCCACGTAACGTCTCCGCCACCTCGCGAACGACCTCCGACGAATGGAGCATTCCAATCTTAATGGCGTCGGCGCCGATGTCGTCGAGTACGGCGGTAATCTGGTCTCGGATAAAAGGTGTCGGCACGGGGTGTACAGACTGTACGCCCAAGGTGTTCTGTACGGTGATGGCGGTGATGGCTGACATCGCATAGCAGCCGCAGTCGGCAATCGTCTTGATGTCTGCCTGAACACCTGCTCCACCTCCGGAGTCGCTGCCGGCAATGGTTAATACTCTGTGATATTGCATAATGTTTCGGAGTTTGTCCCCAATATTCCTTCGGAACGTATCTGGGATTAATGTTTCATCGCCATGCATCGCCTAAAATCATACCGCCTCCAAAACCCATTGCCGCCACTTGTGGCAGCCGGTCGAAGGAGACTCCGCCCAAGGCAAGTACCTCGGAATCGATGTCCCCGGCAGCGTGTGCCTCCGCCAGCTGCTGTCGGGTGAATGCGGCATGATAGCCATGCTTTGAGATGCTGTCGAATATAGGACTCAGACTGAGATAGTCGAAGCGGTTCTTGGCGCGCAGCCGCCTCAGTTCTTCGATGCTGTGGGCGCTGGTGGAAAGTATGCCTTCCCAATCCGAGGGTGCCTCAGGATGGCGGTGTGTGAGGTGAATGCCTGACAATCCGTAGCGTTGGGCTATATCGAAGTGGTCATGTATGGAGATGCGGTCGTAAAGCGTCGGTGGGATGCTTTCAACGAGTTGCGCCACCACATCGGCGGAGGCTTCTGGTTTGCGGATGTGCAGCCGGTCAATGCCGCGTTCTGCAAACAGGCGTGTTATGGCCTCTGCCTCGCCTTTGAAGCAGTCTGGCAGAGTGATTACAATCACCATCGGGCGGTTTTGCGGTATGTGGACTTCAGCCATCGGCTATTGGGCTATACGTGATGTGTAGTCAAACGACGCATCCCAATCCTTCCAGACCGGTTCGCGGCCGCGCTCGCGCAGAGATGCCACGATTTCAGATACTGTGCGGTTGTCGCTCACAGAGAACTGTTCCAGCGCTTCGGGATAGGTGTAGTAGCCTCCGGGGTTCACCCGGCTCTCTGCCGACATCGTGGTAACGCCGAGGGTACACATATTGTTGCGTATGAAGGCAGGCTCGCGGGTGGAATATGATATATCGACATCGTGGTCGAAGATGCGCATGGCAAAGGTAACTTGTGCCAATTCACGGTCGGAGACGTAGCAGTTGGGCTGGAAACCCTCATTCTGCGCTGGGCGCATACGGGGGAAATTTACCGAATATTTGGTGCGCCAATAGTGCTTCTGGAGGTAACGCAGGTGGTATGCCATCATTGTAACATCGGTCTTCCATTCCTTCTCGAGTCCGAGCAGCGCCCCCATGCCGATGGAGTGTACCCCGGCCTGACCCATACGGTCGAAGCCATCAAGACGCCATTCAAAACGAGACTTCATGCCTCGCGGGTGATAGAGCTTGTAGTTTTCGCGATGGTAGGTCTCCTGAAAGCATATCACCCCATTCATGCCGTGCTGTGTCAGCATCTTGTAGTCTTCGGTCTTGAGGGGCATCACTTCAATCTTGAGGTTGGAGAAATAAGGCTTGGCACGGTCGAGGGCGGCGGCGAGATAGGCGGGGCCTGCCGCTATGGGGTTTTCCCCAGTGACGATTAGCAGGTTCTCGAATGGGGCGATGCGCTTTATTGCCTTGTATTCGTCTTCACACTGGTCGATGGTGAGGATGGTGCGTGCCATGGGGTTTTCGCGGTGAAAGCCGCAATAGACACACGAATTGGTGCACGAGTTGGTGATGTAGAGAGGTATGAACATCGACATGGTACGGCCGAAGCGTTCTTCGGTATATTTTCGGCTGAGGCGTGCCATGACTTCGAGGTAAGGCTCTGCCGCCGGTGAGAGGAGTGCCATGAAATCCTCTACATCGCAATGTTGCTTTGCCAAGGCCCGACGCACATCGAGGTCGGTCTTCGCTGCAATCTTCGTTGTGGTTTCGTCCCACGATATATGTAGTAGTTCGTCAGAAAACATAGTGGTTGTTACTTATTTGTAGGTGGGTTCTAAAAAT
>JABUUG010000045.1 GCA_021443285.1 Bacteroidaceae bacterium | reverse complement strand
CGGAGAAGCCTTCCTTAATCATGTGGCGGGTAAGGTTTAGTGCGTCTGAAGCATCTGCATAACCAGGTACTCCGCCATCTCCATCAAGGTCTGTGCCAATTCCGACATGATCAACACCCATTACGGCGACAGCATGTTTTATGTGTTTCACGACGTCCGCCACTGTGGCTTTACCGTCTTCACGTAGGAAACCGTTGTACATCGTTATTTGCATTACGCCACCGTTTTTTGCCAAAAGTCTCATCTGGTCATCGGTGATGTTGCGTGGATGTGGGCAAAGAGAATAGCAATTACTATGAGAGCATACAACGGGTTTTTCAGTGATGCTTATAACATCATAAAAGGTTGATTGCGCAGCATGTGAAAGGTCAATCAGAACACCAAGCCTGTTCATCTCTTTTACAACCTGTCTTCCGAATTCGCTAAGACCGCCGATAGTTCCCACCCCCTTTGCGCTGTCGCATATATCGTTGTCGCCGTTATGGCATAGAGTAATGTAGGTTATACCCTTCTCTGCAAAATATTCCACATTGGAAATGTCCCCTTCCAAGGCAAGACCGTTCTCTATGCCGAGCATTACGGAGAGAGTTCCTTTTCTCTTATTATTCTCTATGTCGGCAAGAGTTTTTGCTATTGCAGCTCGGCCATTCGATTGATCCACCTGCTGCTGGATTCTCTCAAAGATGAAATCTACGTAAGCCTTGGGGGAAGAAATCCCGAATTCGTTCTTGCTAATAAAGTGTTCTCCTTCTCTTGGTTGCGGCAGATAACAGACCATATTTGTAACATCCATTCTTCCCTCCTTCATCTTCACAAAATCAACCAGGGCATTCTCGTCGCGATGGTTCAGGTTTACGCCAAGGTGGAAAGTCATCGGTGTATCGCAGTGGGAGTCAAGGGTGACAAATCCTGCATGAATCTTTTTCGACTTACCGAAAACGGATGCTTCACAGACAAGCCAATTGAAGTAGGGACGGCTGCTCTCTGGTTCTGAGTCATAGAGATTTTCTGGATGCCACTGTACAGCAACAATCGGCTTGTGCTCACTGCTCTCCACGGCCTCTATGAATCCGTCAGGGGAAACGGCAGTAACAGTAAGCTTCTCTCCTACAGTTTCCGCCACTTGATGGTGGAAAGAATTGACTCTCAAAGTCTTAGGCACTTTACCTTCTCCACCTGTTAATCTTACCGTGTGTGTAGCTTCACTACGCACTGCATTCTGAGAATGTTTCACAGTAGCTTTATGACTTATGTCCTGCATTATCCTACCGCCAAATGCAGCAACAATTGTCTGCAGTCCGCGGCATATACCAAGCATTGGTATGTTTCGGTTGTAGGCAAGCCTTGCTGTCAGGAGTTCCGCCTTGTCACGCTCCGCATTGATACCGCCCAATAAGGGCGATGGCTCTTCCCCCCATAGTAAGGGATTATAGTCGCCGCCACCACTGAAAAGTATTCCATCGAGCATGTCGAGTTGTGCTTTGATTGTACTTTCATCGGTAGTGGGTGGCAACAATACAGGTGCGCCACCTGCCCTTTCTACACAGTCATAATACGCTTTTGTCAGAGTGGCAGAATTTTCTGCTGCAGAATAGTTGGCAGTGATACCGATAACAGGCCTTTCTTTCATGTGAGAAACTATTCGAAGTGAATAATGAGGTGTTCAATCCCAGATGATAAACCTTATATAGGCAATTGTCGGTTAATGCTCTGCTCCAGACAGATGAGAGTTTCCGTTGTTACGACGCCCTTAATGCCCTGAATCTTGTTGTTAAGCAAATCCATAAGCTGCTCATTGTCCTTTGCAAACAGTTTGACCATCATGGTATATGGACCTGTAGTGAAATGACATTCCACTACTTCCGGAATCTTTTCCAGTTCATCCACAACAGCCTTGTACATATTACCCCTTTCAAGGTTCAGCCCCACGTATGTGCAGGTTGAATAGCCTATTGCCTTCGGCGTAACATTGAAGCAAGAACCCAGAATAACACCTTCTTCGGTAAGTCGCTGAACCCTCTGGTGTATTGCTGCACGCGACACACCACATTCCAAAGATAAATCCTTAAATGGCACACGCGCATTCTTAGACAAGATGGAAAGAATCTTAGTGTCTATAGAATCTAATTTTTCAATCATAATATTGGTTAGTCTGTTTAGTTATTGGTTTAGATAAATTCTTACTTGAAAATTTCCTGCAGCTTGTCTTGGAGTTGGTTTCCCATTAAATCTGTGGCAACAACCTTCCCTTCCTTGTCAAAAAGCACATTCGAAGGAATAGCCTGTACACCATAAAGCGCAGCCGCCTCACATTTCCAACCCTTCAGGTCAGACAGTTGCGGCCATGTCATACCAAGTTCCTTCACTTTTCCGAGCCATTTGTCCTTATTCTGGTCCAACGAAACTCCGACAATTTCAAACTCTTTTGACTTATACTCGTTGTATGCAGCGACTACATTTGGCATCTCACGACAGCATGGCCCGCACCATGAAGCCCAGAAATCCACAAGAACATATTTCCCTTTTCCCACGAAATCGCTGAGTTTGTGCATCTTACCATCAGCATCAGGTATGCTTATATCTTTCAGCATCGACCCAGACATACGCTTTTCCATAGACTTCTTTATCATGACAATCTGCGCAAGGAAAGGATGTTTTGCGTATGGAGCATCGTCGGTAAGCACTTCTGCCAACACCTCGCTACTAAGAAGTTCATTTCCCAACATAATTGCTGCAACAGGTATCTTGTTGTCCTTGTTGTCCTTACATGTATTTATAAGGAGTTTCTTTTGCGCATACACTTGGCCCTTCAGTCCATTCATCTCTGCAAGATACTTTCCCCATTTCTCATTTAGTCCACTACCTTTTACGACATCGTTCACCACATCCACACTCACCTCACTACCATCATTAAACACCATCTGTTGGTAACGGCTGTCAGTTCCAATAAACAACAACTGACCATCCTTGTGCGGAATATCAGCCGAAAATTTGCCGTCAGTTACCTTTACCGTTTTCAATGGTTCTTGCGGATTATCTGAATCAACAATATAACCCTGTGTGGCATTAGCATCAGCTGTTGCATCAATGTGAAGTTGCTGGGCCTCTGCTGTGCAATTCATGAGTAGAGCAGAAAAAAAGGAAATGAAAAAAGAACGTTTCATAAATTCTATTTGTTAGTTATTAGTTAGTTATCATTGATATTGTATATAGATACACTGTCACCGCAGGCATAGCAAGAATCGTAGAGTCGAACCGGTCGAGCATACCCCCATGACCAGGCAGCACATTCCCGCTATCCTTTATCCCTAACGTACGCTTCAGCAGACTCTCAATCAGGTCACCCCATGTGCCGAAAACCACAACAACCAGCCCCATACCAATCCATGCAGGAAGGGAGAGATGGTAGGGTGCAAATGACAGAGCATCAAGTATTCGGGTGTTTTCCGTAATATACCAAAGACCTATGGCTGCAACTACTACCAGGCATCCTCCGCCAATGCTTCCCTCCCAACTCTTGCCAGGACTGATTCTCGGAAATAGTTTGTGCTTTCCGATAAGCGAACCTACACAATAGGCTCCCGCATCATTAAGCCAGAGAAAAATGAAAACCGATAGCGGTACAATGGCGCAGAATATCACTGACGGGTTCAGCGTTTGTAGCGTGAAACAGCCTTGCACACCCCCCGATGTCTGCTGGAATGCCAGTACGTTTATCATTGACAAAGGCAGGGCTACATACATCTGTGACATCATCGTGTAAGCCCAGTTGTCGATTGGCTTCTCCGCTTTAAGGTACAGTTCCGACACAAGCAGGTAAATCACAGTAACAAGATAAGGCACAAATACCGTTGCCGATGGCGAATAACCACTGCAATAGGCCGCCATCGAAAGAAACAGATAAGCACCTGCTATTGTCGAAATGAAAGTGTTAACCTGCACTTTCTCTACATTATTATTAATTAATGTGCAGAACTCCCTTACGGACATCGCTGAAATAAGAGTGAACAACAGCACCATTGCCAATGGATTCAGGAAACTGCTCACCAACACTGCCACAAATAGCACTGAAGTTATGGTTCTGACTATGAAGTTGTTCATAATTTCATTTACTGTTTGACGATTTACTATTTATCTGTTGAGAGATATTTTGGGATTACTATTTAGGTGGGCTCCAATTAACAAATCACTATCATTCTTCCCTTTTCTCCGGCTGTACATCAGGGAAACGCTCGGCAGCCATTCTTTCGGCTATTTCCTTGCGCCTTGCCTCCTCAGCCTCTTCCGCCTTTCTTGCCTCCTCCTCAGCAGCCATAATCTCCTGTGAACGGCTGACGAATGGTCGTGCGCCGAATATCTCCTCCACGTCCTCCGCCATAATCACCTCACGTTCCATAAGCAGGTCGGCGAGTTTGTTGTGCCCATCCTTGTGTTCTGTCAGTACAGTCTTTGCACGCTCATACTGCTCATTCACCATCTTGAGCACTTCCTCATCAATCAGTTTTGCTGTCTGCTCTGAATACGGACGCTGGAACTGATACTCATAGTTGTTGTAGTAGCATAGATTTGGCAGATTCTCACCCATACCCATATAGGCAATCATTGAGTATGCCTGTTTTGTTGAACGCTCCAAATCGTTCATCGCGCCCGAAGATATATGCCCCACAAATAGTTCCTCCGCAGCGCGACCGCCAAGCAGCGAACACATCTCGTCCAACATCTGCTCCTTTGTCGTTATCTGGCGTTCCTCTGGCATATACCAGGCCGCACCAAGAGCACGTCCGCGAGGCACAATACTTACCTTCACAAGTGGGTTCGCATACTCCAAGAACCATGATATGGTAGCATGACCGGCCTCATGAAGAGCAATCGTGCGCTTCTCGGCATTCGTCATCACCTTGGTCTTCTTCTCCAAACCGCCGATTATCCTGTCAACAGCATCAAGGAAATCCTTGCTCGTAACCGAGTTATGACCATTTCTTGCAGCTATCAGCGCCGCCTCGTTGCACACATTTGCGATATCAGCACCCGAAAAACCCGGTGTTTGGCGTGCAAGATATGTCGAGTCAACACTCTCATCAAGTTTCAACGGTTTCAGGTGTACTGCGAATATCGCCTTTCTTTCGTTCAGGTTAGGCAGGTCAACATTTATCTGGCGGTCAAATCGCCCTGCACGAAGCAGCGCAGAGTCAAGCATATCAGCGCGGTTAGTTGCCGCAAGCACTATAACTCCGGAGTTTGTGCCGAAGCCATCCATCTCCGTAAGCAACGCGTTGAGGGTGTTCTCGCGCTCATCATTGCCGCCCATGTTAGGATTCTTCGAGCGCGACCTGCCCACGGCATCTATTTCATCGATGAACACAATGCTCGGAGCCTTCTCCTTCGCCTGACGGAAAAGGTCTCGGACTCTTGATGCACCTACCCCCACGAACATTTCCACAAAGTCCGAACCGCTCATCGAGAAGAATGGTACCCCGGCCTCGCCTGCAACAGCCTTTGCTAACAGAGTCTTGCCAGTGCCAGGAGGACCGACAAGCAATGCGCCCTTTGGAATCTTGCCACCTAAGTCCGTATATCGCTCCGGGTTTTTCAGGAACTCTACAATCTCCTCCACCTCCTGCTTCGCACCTTCCTGGCCCGCAACATCCTTGAAGGTCACTGCCGAAGCCTCACCCTTCTCGTAAATCTTTGCCTTGCTCTTGCCTACACCAAAAACACCGCTGCCCATGCCTCCGCCCATATTGCGGAATATCAGTATCCAGAAAAGCACAATCAGGATGACTGGTCCGAAGTTCAGAAGCATATCCCACCAGCCACCTTTCTGCTTGTTGTCATAAGTAAGTGCACCCTTAAAGTTACCCTTCGCACGCTGGTCATCAATATAGGACTCTACCTTCTCCGCACTACCATACTCAACAAGAAGATACGGAGACTTACCTGTCTGTTTTGCAGACTGCTTGAACACCTCACGAATCCTCTCAGGCTTTAAATACAGCTGTAGCTCACGTTCAACATTGTTTATGGTAATGCTCTTTACATAACCCTTCTGCAAGTACAGTTGGAATTCCGTATACGTCGCCGGCTTCGAAACGCTTGAGTCTGTTGTATTCTCACCACCAAAGAAAAACATACCCACAAGAGCAGCAATAACAAGCATATACAGCCAGTTCAAACCGAACTTCGGCTTCTTTGGGGGCATATCCTCGTTGTTCCTTCTTCCACCGTTATTATAGTTGTTCCTTTTCATTTTTCCTCTCATTCTTCAACAATTATCTCTGCATCATTCCATAAATCTTCCAAGCTATAATATCTCCTTGCATCCGGTAGGAATATGTGGACCATGACATCAGTATAGTCTATTGCAACCCACTGGGAATTTTCTCGCCCGGCAATGCGTACTGGTTTCTCTGAACATAGTTTACGTACAGTCTCCTCAACAGAATCGCATATCGCATCAACCTGTATCGGCGAGTTGCCCGAACATATAACGAAAAACTTGCATATCGCACCTTCAACTCCGTCAAGGTCAATAACGACTATATCCTCGCCCTTCTTTTCCTCTATGCCGGCAACCACCGACTGCACTAACTTGTTTTCTATTTTCATTTCAATTTAGGTAGGTTTATAAATTAGCTTGAGGCATTTTGAGAGTTGTTATTGAGCAGATTAGTTTTCTTTTTTTACGATATATAACATCTTTCGTTACAAAATGGAAGGTAAGATGCCGAAAAAATCAAAATGATCAATCCAAAATAAACCCATTATTGATTAAACACTTGGGAACTAATTTATAGAGCACACCTTTAACGCTATACCTTTTACAAATCTGCCCCTATATCCGAACGGAAATATTTGTCGGTGAACTGTATCTTTTGTGCTTCCTGGAAAGACTTTGCGAGGGCTTCTGCCTTGTCGCTTCCATAAGACGACACTGCGATGACGCGACCGCCGGCAGTAAGCACCTTTCCGTCCTTGCCGGCTGTTCCGGCGTGGAATACGATAGAGCCTTCCACATTCTCAATGCCTGTTATCTCGTAGCCCTTCTTGTATTCCTGCGGATAGCCGCCCGATACGAGCATAACGCAAACGGCTGAGCGGGTGTCAAACTCTATTGTGCGCTCTGCAAGGTTGCCCTCTGCCACGCCCTCGAACAGTTCTACGAGGTCGCTCTTTATGCGGAGCATCACGCTTTCTGTCTCCGGGTCTCCCATGCGGCAGTTGTATTCAATGACCATAGGATTACCTTCCACATTGATGAGCCCGAAGAATATGAAGCCCTTATACACGATGCCCTCGCTTTTCAGTCCTTTCACTGTGGGGCGTATTATGCGGTCTTCCACCTTCTGCATCCATTCTTTTGTGGCGAATGGCACTGGCGATACAGAGCCCATGCCTCCCGTGTTAAGGCCTTTGTCGCCTTCTCCTATGCGCTTGTAGTCCTTCGCCTCCGGCAGTATCTTGTAGCTGTCGCCGTCGGTGAGGACGAATACCGAACATTCTATGCCGCTGAGGAACTCCTCGATGACAACGCTTGTGGATGCTGTGCCGAACATACCGCCGAGCATCTCCTTGAGTTCTTTCTTCGCCTCTTCGAGAGTGTCGAGTATAAGCACGCCTTTTCCTGCGCAAAGACCGTCAGCCTTCAGCACATACGGGGCTTTCAGTGTTTCGAGGAATTTCAGACCTTCTTCAAGGGTCTCGCCTGTGAATGTCTGGTATTTTGCTGTTGGAATGTTGTGGCGCATCATGAAAGCTTTGGCGAAGTCTTTCGAGCCTTCAAGCTGCGCGCCGTTCTTCGACGGACCTATCACGGGGATGTTTGCCGTGAGAGGGTCGTTCTTGAACTCGTCGTAGATGCCTTTTACGAGTGGGTCTTCCGGACCTACAACGACCATATCCACTTTGTTTTCAATGACAAAATGTTTCACTGTGGGGAAGTCGGTGGGCTTCAGTGCAACATTCTCGCCGCAGTTGCTTGTGCCTGCATTGCCGGGAGCGATGAATAGTTTGTTGACTTTCGGACTTTGTGCAATTTTCCATGCCAATGCATGTTCGCGGCCGCCAGAGCCGAGGAGGAGAATGTTCATAACATTTATGATTTGTTGATTTATGATTCTTTGATTTTCCAGTTTTCCAGCTTTTGGGTTATCCGGTTTCCCGGTCATTGTAATTTATTTTAGGAAATCCTCAAAGTATTGTGTGATGCGTTTGTGGAGTGTCACCTGCTTGTGACCTGCCATGTTGTGCCCTTCGTCGGGGTATGCGTAGAAATCAACCTGCTTGCCGGCTTGTTCTGCGGCATTGAGGAAGTTGAGGCAGTTCTGCGGCACTACGGTCGGGTCGCTCATGCCGGTTATCACCAACAGGCGGCCTTTCAGGTTGCCTGCCTTGTAGAGCAGTGATGAGTTCTTGTAGCCGTCGGGGTTGTTTTGGGGAGTACCCATATACCGCTCGCCGTACATTACCTCATACCATTTCCAGTCGATTACCGGACCGCCGGCAACGCCCACCTTGAACACATCGGGGTAGGTGGTCATCAGCGAGCAGGTCATGAAGCCGCCGAAGCTCCAGCCGTGAACACCGAGGCGGTTTCCGTCGATGTATGGCAGCGATTTCAGGTATTCCACGCCCTTCATCTGGTCTTCCATCTCCACCTTGCCGAGCTGGTGCCATGTGGCCTGTTCAAACTCCAGTCCGCGCTCCGAGCTGCCCCTGTTGTCAAGGATGAATACGATGTAGCCTTTCTGCGACATTATGGTCTCCCACGGGCGGGATGTGTAGTGCCATCTGTCGTCAACATTCCGTGCGTGAGGACCGCCATATACATATATTACTGCGGGGTATTTCTTCGTTTCGTCGAAGTTGTATGGCTTCACGATGCGGTAGTAGAGGTCGGTCTTGCCGTCGGCAGCCTTGATGCTTCCTGCTTCAAAGATTGGCTGGTGCTTGTCTTTCCATGGGTCTGCCGCTTTGAGCAGACTCACTGCTGTCGGCTTCTTTTGTGCCGCTTCGCTTGTGTTCACGAGGTCTATGCAGCGCGGTGTGTTGTGCGACGACCATGTGTCGATGAGGTATTTGCCCGATGAAGAGAGTATTTTGCCGTAGCTTGCGCCGTGTACTCCGTAGCCGTTGTCCATCCTATAGCGTTTGCCGTTGTCGGCATATACGTTGTAGAGGTTGTTGTGTATGGGGCTTGCCTCCCTGCTTTTGAATATAATCCTCTTGTCGTCCTTGCAGAAGCCTATCATGTCTGTCACCTCAAACTCGCCCTTTGTTAGCTGGCGGATGAGTTTGCCGGTGGTGTCATAAAGGTATAGATGGTTGTAGCCGTCCCTGCGTGTCTGTATGACAAACTGCTTGTCGTTCCATGGAAGGAACTGTATAGGCACGAGCGGCTCAACATATTTTGCGCTCTCCTCGCGATAGAGAGTGTTGAAGAACTTACCAGTTCCTGCGCTGTATGCGTCGAGTTTTGTCTTGTTCTGCTCACGGTTCAGTTCAAAGAGGTAAATGGTTTTGCTGTCTGGCGACCACTGTATGTTGGTGAAGAAGCGGTCTGTCGGGTCACCGCAGTCGAGGTATGTGAGCTTTTTGCTCGCAGTGTTATACACTCCGATGGTCACTTTGTGGCTCGTGTCGCCAGCCATAGGGTAGCGCGTCTTGGTATCCTTCACGCGGTCTCCCTGCAGGTATGATGGCAGCGGGTGGTTCTGCACCATCGACTGGTCCATGCGGTAGAAGGCGAGGCTGTTGCCGTCGGGGCTCCAGAACAGTCCGTCTTCTATGCCCCATTCGTTGCGGTGAACAGCCTGGCCATAGACGATAGCGTCGTCATCGCCGTCGGTCGTGAGTTTGTCGCTGTTAACATAGAGGTTGCCCTCCTTAATATATGCGTAGTTGTTGGTCTTGGTGGCAAGTCTATGGGCGGCATATCCTGCGCCGTTGTGCTTCCATTCTATGGCGTGAGTCTTGAAGTTGAAGAGTGCTACACCCTGCCCGGAAAGGAGCAATACGAGCGGTTTGTCGGGGCATGGGAAGGTGATTGACCTGAGCGACTGCTGCTTGAAGGTGATGTCGGGGGCGAGCCATGAGGTGAGTTGCTCATTGCTGAACAGCAGTGTCTCCTTGCCTGTCTTTTTGTTTACGGTGAAGCACTCCTGCCTGTCGAGGCGGATGAGCTCGTCGCCCCACCATGTGAGCACCTTGTTCTCGATGCTGAAGTTCTTGTACTCTTCGCCCGATGAGAACACCTGCTCTTCCGTGAAGAGGCGGTCGTCAGTGGTTGGGGCTGCTTTGTTGGGCGAATGTTGCTGCGCCATTGCTGTGATGGATGCAGTCATGAGGATGGACAGAAGAAAATGCTTCAAGGTTTATGGGGGTTATTGCGCTGTCGCGCGTGTGTTGTTTAGATGTGGGGGAGGGCTTTTCCGGCGCAATAGCACTGGACACGGTGGCTCCGACTGTTGTTGTTTTGATGGTGCGGGGACAGGCGGCTTGCGGTGTTGTCAGAGTAATCGTTGGGAAGTACTGGGGTAATCCTCTAACGATTACTGCAGTACTTTTGGGTAAAAGTACAGGAAATCTCTATGGAAATATGTTGTGACTGCGTGGTCCGGCGGCTATTTCTTTCTGCCGCCCTTGAACTTGTCGGGTTTGTCGAAGCGTTTCGGCTTGTCGAAGCGCTTTGTCTTGTCGCCGCCGCGTGAGTTGTCCTTGTTGCGGGGCTTGTCATACTCGCGCGGTTTGTCGTGGCGTGATGACTTGTCGAAGCCTTTGGGCTTGCGGAGGGAGAATGACAGAATATCGTCGTTGTCGCTTTCGTCTTTGTTGTCCAGCTTCTCCTTGAACTCGCGGTTCTGCTTGAACCTGTGGCTCTTTGCCATCTCTTTGCGCTCGCGGTCGGTCTTCACGTTGTTGCCTTCGGAGAGGAACTGCTTCGTTTTGCCGTCAAAGAGCACATATTTGCGTAGCTCACACTCCAGCGCGCCGTTGTAGAGGGGGTATTTTATTGACGGCTTAAGACCTATGGCGTCAAAACATTCCTTGCGGTAGCTCAGCACCCACGCTTCGTTGCCCTTGCAGGCGTGTTTGAGCCGCTCGCCAATCATCTTGTATGTCTCTATGAGGTTGGGGGTGGATATGCGCTCGCCATAGGGAGGGTTGGTGATGATTATTGCCTTGCTCTCCGGCTGCTTGAACTCCGCGAAGTCGCGTATCTCAAGCTCAATCACGCTCGACAGTCCGGCAGCCTTTGTGTTGGCGCGTGCGATGCCGATGGCCTTTGGCTCTATGTCGTAACCGTAAATCTTGTGGTGGAACTCCCGCTCCTGTGAGTCGTCGTTGTAGATGTCC
>JABUUG010000044.1:18135-23347 GCA_021443285.1 Bacteroidaceae bacterium | reverse complement strand
CCTGCCGTAGCCGCACTGTATCTCGTCGCAGATGAGCAGGGTGCCGTTGGCCTTGCACAACTGCTGCAACTGCTGCAGGAAGTCAGCCTCCACCATCTGTATGCCGCCCACGCCCTGGATACATTCTATTATGCAGGCGCACACACCGCCCTTCTCTATCTCCTCTTTCCATGCTTCTATCTCGTTGATAGGCAGATAGGTAACGTGCTGGCAGTCGTTTATCGGAGCGATAATCTTCGGGTTGTTTGTAACCTCTACGGCGAGCGATGTCCTGCCGTGAAAAGCCTTCTTTGCAGATAACACCCGTGTGCGGCCGTTGGTGAACGATGCGAGCTTCAGCGCGTTCTCGTTGGCTTCAGCGCCGGAGTTCACGAGAAACAGCTGGTAGTCGTCGTAGCCGCATGCCTTGCCGAGTCGTGCGGCAAGCTCCTGCTGCAGTTTGTTCACCACTGAATTGCTGTAGAAGCCCAGCTTCTGCAGCTGTTCAGAGAGTTTTTCCACATAGTGAGGATGGCAGTGGCCTATGCTTATCACGGCATGGCCGCCATAAAGGTCGAGATACTCGGTCTCGTTGTCGTCCCACACACGGCATCCTTTGCCGCGTACAATGTTGATGGGGAACAGGGGATATACGTCGAATAGGTTCATGTTGTTTGTTTTGTACAATTTATGGGAAGTTATGGGAAGTTAAATGAAGTTATAGCTCGTTTCACTCGCTTAGGAAGTTAAGGGACATTACCTAATGATTGAATCATTGAGTTTGGTTTTGCGCAAGAAGTATTGTCCTTTAACTTCCGCGCCGAAGGCGCATAACTTCTTCTGACTTCCTTTAACTTCTAAGAAATTAAAACGCTCCTGCTTTCAGCCGCAGTCCTGCCTTCTCGTCAATGCCGAACATTATGTTCATGTTCTGTACAGCCTGGCCCACAGCCCCTTTCAGCAGGTTGTCTATCATTGAAGTAACGACAATCTTCCTGCCGAAGATGTCGGCGTGTACGAGTGCCTTGTTGGTGTTCACCACCTGCTTCAGGTCGATAGCCTTGTCTGAATAGTGTGTGAAGGCGGCATCCTTGTAGTAGTCTTTATATAGACTAATGATTTTTCCGGCGTCGGCGGCAGTGTCGAGTGTTACCACCTCAGTGCAGAATATGCCACGCGCAAAGTCGCCGCGATAGGGGATGAAGTCCACTGTTATGCCCTCCTTGTCGTAGCCCTCGTTCAGGGTGTCTGTTACCGCTGGCGCAGTCTCCGGGCGCAGGGTGTTCAGCGTCTGTGTTATCTCGTGCAGATGCTGGTGCGAGAACAGCTTGTATGTGGAGAAATTGTTGTTGCGCCATGAGAAGTGAGTCGTTGCTCCGGGCTTCTGACCGGCACCCGTCGAGCCTGTTATGGCGTTTACGGCGATGTCGTGTGTCAGCAGACCGGCCTGTGCCAGAGGCAGCAGTCCGAGCTGTATGCAGGTGGCGAAGCATCCCGGATTGGCAAGATGCTGGCAGCCGGCTATCGCTTCCCTGTTGTATTCCGGCAGGCCATACACATAGTCGTGGCTGCCCTTTATGCGGAAATCCTGTGCAAGGTCCACTATCTTCACGCCCTGCGGCACATCATGCTCCTTCAGGAACTGCTCGCTCTTGCCGTGTCCGAAGCAGAAGAACAGCACATCGGCTGTCTCAAAGGGGTATTCCGATGTGAAGCGCAGGTCGGTGTCGCCGATGAGTCCCTCATGCACATCGCTCACGAGGTTTCCCGCATTGCTCTCGCTGTTGGCAAAGGCTATCTCCGCCTGCGGGTGGTTTATGAGCAGCCGTATCAGTTCGCCGCCCGTGTATCCCGCAGCGCCGAGTATGCCCACGCGAATAGTTTTCTTTTCTGTATTGTTCATTTCTGTGATGTTTAGTTCTTGTTTTTGTTATTACCCAACCACATACACCTTCATCAAATATTTTGTTGTTTACATATTATTCAGTGTTATGTGCGAGTTAAAGCACCGCAAAATTATAGTTTTGGCATGGTGTGGCAAAAAAATGCCCAATAAAATCGGCGTGGAATGGGCATTATTTAATTAATGTTGTAATTTTGCGGCGACTTTTCTGCCTTATTATGAGTGAATTAATCGATATGAACAACGCTGAACAGCCCTCTGTTACGCCAGCTGAAGGCACTCCCTCACAGCAGCAGGAGCCGCACAGGGCTGTGCTCCGCACTGAGGGACTGGTGAAGAAATACGGTATGCGTACTGTGGTGAACAATGTGTCCATCAATGTGCGCCAGGGCGAGATTGTCGGACTGCTCGGACCTAACGGCGCCGGCAAGACCACCTCGTTCTACATGACCACCGGCCTTGTCGTGCCGAACAAGGGGCAGATATTCCTCGACGACGAGAACATCACGAAAGACCCGGTATATAAGCGTGCGCGAAAGGGTATCGGCTATCTGGCGCAGGAGGCGAGCGTATTCCGCAAGATGTCGGTGGAGGACAACATCCTCTCCGTGCTCGAGATGCGCCAGCGGCCGAAGAGCTACACCAAGAAGGAATGGAACGAATATATCGAGGAGAAGCGAGAGAGCCTCATCGATGAGTTCCGCCTGAACAAGGTGCGCAAGAACCTCGGCGACCAGCTCTCCGGTGGTGAGCGCCGACGCACGGAGATAGCACGCTGCCTTGCCATAGACCCGAAGTTCATCATGCTCGACGAGCCTTTTGCGGGCGTCGACCCGATAGCCGTGCGCGACATACAGAAGATTGTGTGGCACCTGAAGTTCCGTAACATCGGCATCCTCATCACCGACCACAATGTGCAGGAGACACTCTCCATCACCGACCGCGCCTACCTGCTGTTCGATGGAACAATCTTCACCGAAGGCACGCCGGAAGAGCTTGCCGCCAACGAGATAGTGCGCGAGAAATACCTCTCAAAAGACTTCGAGCTGAAACGCAAGAGCTTCGATGAGGATAATATGTAAACCTGAAAGATGGAAGTTAGGGGGGAATGAAGGGGAGTTAAAGGAGTTAAGGGAGTTAAAGGAGTTAAAGACAAATGACCTTTTCTCAGACAACTGCGTGAATACAAGCTACTTGGCTAATGTCTTTAACTCCTTTAACTCCCTTAACTCCTTTAACTTCAAAATAAATAGAGAGTGCCGTCAGGTAACTTCTTCCGACCAATAGAGTATTCACCTTAAACATATAATATCATGTACAGCGATCCTAAAGAATGTCTTTATTGTCAGAACAATGAGACACTGAAAAACCTGATGATTGAGTTCGCGCAGCTGCGAGTGTCGCGTGCCTTCCTTTTCAAGGAGCAGTCATACAGAGGCCGTTGCCTTGTGGCATACAACGGCCATGTGAACGACCTTAACGAGCTGAGCGACGACGAACGCAATGCGTTTATGGCAGACGTGTGTCAGGTAACACGCGCCATGCAGAAAGCTTTCAACCCGGAGAAAATCAACTATGGCGCATACAGCGACAAGCTCTCACACCTGCATTT
This sequence comes from Bacteroidaceae bacterium, assembly GCA_021443285.1. Classification (GTDB taxonomy): domain Bacteria; phylum Bacteroidota; class Bacteroidia; order Bacteroidales; family Bacteroidaceae; genus Prevotella. The sequence goes on along the minus strand of JABUUG010000044.1, from coordinate 19,853 downwards.
CCACCTCGCGCCTAAGTATGTTGATGGTCTTGACTACGGCGGCACATTCCAGATGAATCCGCAGAAGACCTTCCTCTCAGATGCTGAATACCAGCAGCTTATAGATGAGATAAAGAAGTATATGTAAAATACTCTCTCTCTCTTTTGTAAAAGGAAACAATAAGGCGGTTGTCAGTTACGACAACCGCCTTATTGGGTATCTTGGGGTTGAAGCTGTCCTGCCTTGAAAGCGCAGCACCATTCTGGTCCTGATGAGACAGCAGTATGTTTAGAGTTCCACGAGGGGGCTTCTCCTGTACCCTCGTTACCAGTCGCCTATCTCAGACCATAACGAAATGCAAAGTCGAAGTCGTCAATAGGGAGTGTGATTACAGCCTTGTCTGCCTTCTTTTTCTTGCATGCAATATAGCCGTGGAGCGACTCGCCCGGTTTGAGGCTTGTTGTCCTGAGTGCTCTTGGACGGTCTTTTGGATGTGCCTTCATATATTCCTCAACGCGGTTGTCGATGGCATGCTCAGTCAGTGCGCCGAGAGCCGCCCAGCCTAATCTTGCCCAGGAGTTTGCACCGCTGTTGTTTTTTTCGCGGTTTATCTGGTTTCCGAGCAAGTCCAGTCCTCCGCTGGTCTTGTAGCGGGCCTCGTCGTAGTCGAGCTGTGCGAGGTGGGCGTCGTAGCTGTCAGGTGTGTACTTCACCCATCCTTTTTCCTCAACTGCTCCTTTAGACTTGAACTTCTGGCCCACAATACCGACTCTGTCGAAATCAAACATTATACCATGATTGGAATTGTTGACGATGTCGAGATAGAAAATCATTTCGTCGGCAGAAAACCAGTCGCCGGACTGTATCACTGCGTTGCAGGTTATGCATACACCTTCGCGTATTAAGTAAGCATAGTCTGTGCCGTCTTTTGCATATCTTCCCTTTATCACAGGCGATGCGGTGTCAAGGAAGCGTTCCGTATCTATCAGTTGGGTGGAGTCTATTCTGCTGACAGTTACTCCACGGAAATTGAAATTGTAATCTCCCTCTTTTGTGTTTTCTATAATGTCGAAACCACTCTCAACGGGAAACTTCTCGAACTCCATTACGAAATTGACTTCGTTCTTGCCCTTGCTCAAATAGTCAAATCTGTCATCTGCCTCATCGCCGATAGGCAGGTTTACGGAGTGTAGTATCTTGTATTTCAGTCCGTTAGACTTTACATGAGTGTTTCGGTTGAGTTGGATTGACTCCGTTTCGCTACAATCCTTCTCGAAATTAGCATAGATGAGAACCGATTTTTCTGTTTCAAGAATCTGGAGGAGCTTTGTGTTTGGCTCTCCACTGACTACTGATTCAACTCTCCACTGTGCGCTTGCAGTCATTGAGACGAGGCACATGATAAGAATAAGAGAAAAATACTTTTTCATACGATTTTCTTTTGAACTGAAAACTACATGGTTTTAATGAATCCTGTGCCGGTATGGCATATTCTTAATGAAACAGTTGCTTATTCGTTTGTCTTCACCTCAGGTTCATCCACCATGACGATGAATTCCGTGAAGGCCTCTGCCAGGGACTTGCCCTCCGCAATCACGCGGCACGCCACACATATCTTGTGTTTGCCGATTTTGGTTTCTTCCGTGGTGGGTATTATGATTTCGAAGGGGGCCTTTGCCCTGTATCCGAGATGTACCTCATCCCAGTAGAAGTTCACCTCGTCGATGACAGCCGTCTT
>JABUUG010000044.1:15095-17469 GCA_021443285.1 Bacteroidaceae bacterium | reverse complement strand
ATGGGTTTATTTTGGCTTGGTCATTTTGAGTTTTTTATCGGCATCTTACCTTCCATTTTGTAACGAAAGATTTTATCTATCGTTACAAAATGAAAACTTATCTGCTCAATAAAAACTCTCAAAATGCCTCAAGCTAATTTATAGAACCCACCATTAACCACTTTCACCACCTCCACTCCCATGAAAAAACTTCTTCTGTTTATATCGATATTGCTTTTTGTGGCATGCAGCAGCCCTACTGTTCCGCAAGACGCGCAGCAGGAAAACCGCACGCCGAGGATATTCCCCGAATACGCCGACGTTACCGTCCCCTGCAACATCTGCCCGCTGAACTTCGCCGTCCGTGAGGATGCCTCGGAGGCAGTGGCGCGCCTTACCGCTGCCGACGGCACACAGCAGGTGTATGGCGACGGCAACAAGATTGTCATCGACGAAACGGAATGGAAGGAGATGCTCGAAGCGTCGAAGGGCAAGAGCATAAAGGTGGAGGTGTATGCGAATGCAAACGGCAAGTGGCATGCCTACAAGCCTTTCTGCATAAACGTAGCCACAGACACCATAGACCGCTACATCTCCTACCGCCTCATCCAGCCGTCGTATGTGGCTTATGAGAAGCTCGTCATAGCACAGCGCGACCTCACCACCTTCGAGGAGAAGGAGATATACAACAACATGAGCGTCAGCACGGATGCCAACGCGCAGTGCATAAACTGCCACTCCTACCGCAACTTCAAGACCGACCAGATGCTCTTCCACATGAGGCAGGCGTACGGCGGCACAATGATTGTACAAGGCAGTGAGCTGAAGAAGGTTGACCTGAAGACAGACAAGACCATCTCCGCCGGCGTATATCCCGCATGGAACCCTGCCTACAACATAATAGCCTTCTCCACAAACAAGACGGGACAGCAGTTCCACACAAACGACAATGCAAAGGTGGAGGTGATGGACACCGAGAGCGACCTTATAATATATGATGTCGACAAGAATACGGTCAGCATCGTCTCCGAACTGCGGGACGAGCTGGAGGTGTTCCCCACATGGAGCCCCGACGGCAACACGCTCTACTACTGCTCCGCCCACCTGCAAAACGTAAGCGACAGCACAGACCTGGACAAACTGATTCACGAGAACTACCAGCGTCTCTTCTACGACATCTACGCCATCGACTACGACAACTCCACCAAGACCTTCTCCAACAAGCGCAAGATATACAACTCGGCAGCCATCGAGAAGAGTGCGTCGCTGCCCAGGGTAAGCCCCGACGGCCGCTACCTCCTCTTTGCACAGGGCAACTACGGTTGCTTCCACGTGTGGCACAAGGAGGCGGACATAATGATGCTCGACCTCACGAAGCTCGACAAGGAGAACCCCGACAACAATATTGCCATAAACCTGAAGGCAATGAACTCCCCACGTTCGGAGAGCTACCCCACATGGTCGAGCAGCGGCAGGTGGATAATGACCGCCTCACGCCGCGACGACGGCAACTACACGCGCCCCTTCATAGCATACTTCGACCGTCAGGGCAAAGTACACAAGGCTTTTGAATTGCCGCAGGCAGACCCTGACTTCTACACCGACTTCACCTGCTCCTTCAACCGCCCGGAGTTCATGGTTGAGCCCGTGAAGATTTCTCCCCAGCAGTTTACGCAGAAGGCAAAGGAGGACGCCGTGAAGGTGAAGCTTGCAGAATAGGCGTCCCTGAAACCAGTTGCCATGACCATCGTTTTATCACCTACATACTATGAAAACCAACATCTTTATCCTTTCCGTCGCTTTTGCCGCACTATGTTCCTGCGGTAATTCTGCCAAGACAAACGGCAGTGGCGAGAGTGCAGACACATTGCAAGTATCTAATCAGGAATCATCAGAAGCCACTGATGCTGTAAATGACTCCACCGCCACAGAAGACGACTTTGTGGACAACCGCCCTTACGACCTGCGCACCATGCAGGTTTCCGGACCTGTGAAACGCATTGTCACCAAGACAACGGGCGACAACGATGACGATTCTGAGTATGAGGAAGCCTATGCGTTCAACGAAGACGGCGTGATTATCTCCATGCGCTTCAACAAAGTGTATGCCAAGAACATACGCCACAACAAGCAGGGACAGGTAGACCACCTCATAATTGACAACGATTCTCCGGAGGGTCAGGCTGCCACAGAATACAGTTGGAGCTACAACGCCGACGGCACATTGAAGAAACATGAGGAGAAAGGCATGGAATTCGGATTTGCCTGTTATTATGAGTACAAGGACTATAGGAAAGGGCTGCCCTACACCATCATTGCCAAAGAGTACGAAGAGACAGATGCGATAGAACTGACCTACACGGTTGAATACACCTCCTTCGACGAAAACGGCATC
>JABUUG010000044.1:11297-13473 GCA_021443285.1 Bacteroidaceae bacterium | reverse complement strand
AATCTAATCAAAAATAAAATTCAATACAAACCATTCTCTAATGAACTATTTGGGATAAAGGTTTGGGGGAAAAATAAAAAATATGAATAATAGCCGCCCTGTAATACGGACGGCTATATTTTTAGGCGTATGGGGCAAATTACAAGATGATTTTTGCCATGAGTCCTTTGTATAATCCGGAAAGACGCAACACATTTGTTTTGCCGTTGTTGGCGCCAGTAATCATGGCTATCATTTTACCTTTTTCTTAATGTAAAAGAACAGTATTGCGAGGCCGAGGATTGCGAATATCACAATCTTCATTTCCTTGTCGTAGTCATGCAATACGCCTTGCAGTTCCTCCCACGACACCACGCTGTGCAGATAATAGCCGAGGGCTGCGAGAATGCAGTTCCACAAGCCGGCACCGAGTGTGGTGTAGGCGAGGAACACCCAGAAGTTCATCTTGGAGAGTCCCGCCGGTACGGAGATAAGCTGCCTGATGACAGGAATAAAGCGACCCGTCAGCGTTGCCATTACTCCATGCTCGTTGAAGAACTCTTCGCTCTTCTTCACCTTCTCCTCGTTTATCATGCAGGCATGACCGAACTTGCTGTTGGCAAAGGCATAGACAAGGGGGCGGCCAAGGTAATAGCTTCCCGCATAGTTTATTATTGCACCGATGTCGGCACCTATAGTCGCGAAGACAATAACAAGGAAAATGTTCAGCTCGCCCGCGGCAGCCTTGAAAGCGGCTGGCGGCACGACAAGCTCAGAAGGGAAGGGGATGATGCTGCTCTCCAGTATCATTCCGAGTGTTACAGTCCAATAGTTCAGATTCTGAAAAATCCACTGTGCTATTTCTTGCATTTGCTACAATTGGTTTTAGAAGACTTGCAGATTTTGAGATTTCGATTATTTGGGATTTCGAGACTTCGGTTCTTGGGAAAGAAACCTTTCTGCCCCGCCTAATCATTTATCAATATTCACCACAATACGGCAGCCCGAAGACGTCTGCAACTGCCTTGTATGTTACCTTGCCATCAACGATGTTTAGTCCTTCGCGCAGTGCAGGGTCGTCCTGGCACGCCTTCTCCCAGCCTTTGTCCGCCAGTGCCACCGCATAGCGCAGTGTGGCGTTCGTGAGTGCCAGTGTCGAGGTGTTTGGCACTGCGCCAGGGATGTTGGCGACTGCATAGTGCAAGATACCGTCTATCTCATAGACAGGGTCGGTGTGTGTTGTGGGGCGTGAGGTCTCGAAGCATCCGCCCTGGTCTATCGCCACATCAACGAGCACTGTGCCTTTCTCCATGAGCTTCAGCATATCGCGTGTTATCAGGTGTGGGGCTTTGTCGCCGGGGATGAGGACAGAACCGATGACGACATCTGTGTCGGGCAGCTCGTTCACGATGTTGTGTTGCGATGAGTAGAGCGTCCTGACGTTTGCCGGCATGGTTATTGACAGTTCACGCAGGCGGGGCAGGGAGATGTCTGTTATTATCACATCTGCACCCATTCCGGCCGCTGTGCGTGCTGCCGCCTGACCGACTATTCCGCCTCCGAGCACAAGCACCTTTGCGGGCTTCACTCCCGGCACGCCGCACATGAGTTTGCCCTTGCCGCCCTTGGTCTTCTGAAGATAGTATGCTCCGTTTATAGATGCCATGCGCCCCGCCACCTCGCTCATCGGAACGAGCAGTGGCAGCGAACCGTCGGCGAGCTTCACCGTCTCGTAAGCGAGGCATACGCCGCCGCTCTTTATCATTGCCTCTGTCAGCGGACGGTCGCTGGCGAAATGGAAGTATGTGAACAGCAGCTGGCCTTTTCTCACCAGCGGATATTCCTTCTCGATAGGCTCCTTCACTTTCACAATCATGTCTGCCGTACCATAAACATCCTCTATGGCAGGCAGTATCTCCGCCCCTACGGCGGTGTACATCTCATCAGTAAAACCGCTGTTCTCTCCGGCAGTGTGCTGCACAAAGACTGTGTGGCCGTGCTTTACGAGTTCCGCAACTCCGGCGGGAGTCATTCCCACCCTGTTCTCATTGTTCTTGATTTCTTTTGGAATACCGATTTTCATAGTTGTAGGAATTTATGGGGTTAGACAAAAGATTGTGTTTTGGAAAAATCCATGAATTCTGGAGTTGAAGGAGTTAAAGAAGTTAAGGGAGTTAAAGACAAATGACTTTGTATC
>JABUUG010000044.1:8124-9310 GCA_021443285.1 Bacteroidaceae bacterium | reverse complement strand
CTTTAACTCCTCTTTAACTTCCCTTTAACTCCTCTTTAACTCCACTTAAATAATTAACTCCACTTAAATAACTAAAACCCCAAATAAAATGTTACTGAAGAAGATAAACTTCCTGCAGGCAGAGATTGACGCTCTGACAGCATCAAACCTCGAAGAGATAGAAGAGCTACGTGTGAAATACCTTTCGAAGAAGGGTGCGCTGAATGCAATTATGGGAGAATTCCGTAGTGTGCCCGCGGAAGAGAAGAAGGAGACAGGCATCAAGATAAACGCTCTGAAACAGGCAGCCTTCGACAAGATCAACCGTCTGCGCGAAGGGCTTCAGACGGCAAGTGAGAGCACGGGTGACATAGACCTTACGCGCACAGCCTACCCTACTCCACTCGGCACACGCCATCCGCTGACCATCGTGAAAAACGAGATTATAGACATCTTCTCCAGAATGGGGTTCACCCTTGCCGATGGTCCGGAAGTGGAAGACGACCTACACGTGTTCACAAAGATGAATTTCGCCTCTGACCATCCGGCACGTGATATGCAGGACACATTCTTCGTAGAGAGCAACTATCCGAACGATGTCACGAAGAACATTCTGCTGCGCTCGCATACTTCATCTGTACAGGCTCGTGTCATGGAGACCACCCAGCCGCCAATCCGCATAATCTGCCCCGGAAGAGTCTACCGCAACGAAGCCATTACCGCGCGCGCACACTGCTTCTTCCACCAGATAGAAGGTCTGTACATAGACAAGAACGTCTCCTTTACAGACCTCAAGCAGGTCCTTCTCACGTTCTCTCGCGAGATGTTCGGGGCTGACACTGACATTCGTCTCCGCCCCAGCTATTTCCCATTCACAGAGCCTTCAGCCGAGATGGACATTTCGTGTCATATCTGCGGTGGAAAGGGATGCGGTTTCTGCAAGCATACGGGATGGGTTGAGATACTCGGTTGTGGAATGGTTGACCCTAATGTGCTTGATATGTGCGGCATAGACAGTAAGGTATATAGCGGCTACGCCTTCGGACTTGGCGTGGAGCGCATCACGAATCTGAAGTACCAGGTATCAGACCTGAGGATGTTCTCTGAAAATGACATTCGTTTCCTGAAGGAGTTTGAGGCAGCTTTTTAGGCAATATCTATTAATTGGAGTTAAAGGGGAGTTAAAGAGGAGTTAAAGAGGAGTTAA
>JABUUG010000044.1:0-8093 GCA_021443285.1 Bacteroidaceae bacterium | reverse complement strand
AACTCCACATTAACTCCACAATAACTACACTTCACTCCCATTTATAGAACCCACCTTTAGTAAACCCGATAATCCCAGTTCCTCTCCGATGCGTCCGTAGCGGCGTGTCTCGTCGAGCAGCCTGTCCTCCATCTCCTCCGGCGGGTATATCACTCCCTGCGCCTCACGGTGGCCCAGCAGGTAGTCCGCCCCCTCGTTGTGCAGCCCCATCGTGGCGTCGATGTATTTCAGGTGTGTGGGCTCCTCCAGTATGAAGTTGAGTGTACTCTTGCCCTCCAGCACCCTCTCCGCAGGCATACCCGCGCCATACTCATCCTCAACGCCCATATTGGCTATCAGGGCGGGCGACTCAAGCAGCGCTTTGGTTATCAGCGGATGTGCCAGCGCACCTGCCACGCCTGTGGCTGTTACCACTGCATACGCACCGGCAACGGCTGCCGCCACAGCCTGCACATCGTCGCAATCCACCACGCAGTCGGCCATCCCCCTCACCGCCGGTGTCAGTGTGTAGGGTTTAGTCACCACAGTTACCACCGCCCCGTATCTGTGGGCGCAGGTGATAAGCCCCGTGCCGACCTTTCCGCTGCCGAACACCACAACCTTGCGGCCCTGCCAGTCGCTGTAGCCGAGCTGCCGCATGGCGCGGAAATAGCCGTCGCCCGTACCCAAAGAGGTCTCTATCCTCTTTATGCGCCCTGCATCCGCCACAAACACGGTCTTGCCCCGACTGGCATAAACGGGCTCGCCACTGCGGGTAATCTCCACATACCCAAGGCGTGCCTCCCAATGGGCGAACGATGCGGCGCAGTCGAGCACCACATCCACCGCCTCCGTCTGCCCCTCGTCTGACGACACAACGGTTATGCCGCTCTCGCGCAGCAGCTGCACTATATTCCCGTCGCTCATATAGCCGTTTGGCCTTATGCCTACTATCAGCCTTGCGCCGCCGGCTATCAGCGCGAGGTATTTCACCATTGTGTTGCGGAATACGGGCGTGGCATCAAGCACCGTCAGCCCGCTGAACGGCCGGCTTACGCCCCACCGCCTCGCCTGACCGAGGCATACGGGGTATTCATCATCGCAATATGCTTCGGAGAGCATTGTCCTTATTCTGTCGAGATTCATCTGCACCAATGTTCGTTTCAATGTGGAGTTATCCGCAAAAATACACTTGTCTGCGCATCAAATGTCCCCTATTGCCGCATTTTTCTGTGCAGACATCCCAAATTCTTGATTCATCAATAAATCATACTTATCTGACTTATGGGCTGCGCACGAGGGAAGGATTTACTGACTGCGGAGGGCAGAACAGAAATCGGGCAGAAAGCGTGAAAGCCTTCTGCCCGAAAGATAACTATCATCTATGGGGGATACTCTAATCCCTCCCGATTACTGTCCGTTACAATGATGGAACATCTGGATCTGCATCAAAGTCTGACGCCACCTCCGGCTCGCCGGAACCACTCAGTATGTTATGTTCCATATTGATGTAGAAGACCTTGCATGAAGGCACTATATATTCCTTTTTCATTTCTTCAGTTTTAATTTTCATTTAACAATTTTCCTACCGTTCACAATATATATGCCCTTGCCTGCATTGCTTACACGGCGGCCGGAAAGATCGTATATAACCTCTTTCTCTGCGCCTGTCTCTGAAGCCTGAATGCCGTCGATGACTGTTGTGCCGCCACCATCTACAGAATAGAAACTGCGGGCGCTCATCGAGCCTGAAGGCAAAGTCATGTATGCATGGTTTGCTGCAACCTTAGGCTGCTTGCCTGAAACAACCTTATAGAAGCCGAGACCGTTCGACGCCTGGTCCTGGAGCACATAAGAAGCCACTGGGGCAGAAGTCTCAGCATATACACCGGTGAGCAGGCCTACTGTGTAGCTTGGCTCTGTAGCAGTGCCCCAGTCTTCGAATTTCTCGCTAACGGCAGTTTCGCTGTTCACCACTACAGGGGTGTTTGCGGGAATAACGCCGGTTGTAATCTCCTCATAAACGAGTTTGCCGTTAGTATCTGTTCCGGTAACCTTGTTGGCGGTAACGCCTGCCGGTATGTTCACATCGAACGGAGCGATGAATGTAGCCCACTTGGCAGAGCCGATAGCCATTGTAGCCTCATCTTTCTGGTTTGTGTAATAGGTGTAGTCCACACCTCCGAACAGGAACCAGCATCCCCACCAGAAAGCGCCGGACGTTGCCTTCATCTCAAGTTTGCCGTCATCACCTACATAGCAGAACACTTCAGAATTATAACCTCCTGTTGTTCCATCCCAGATAGCCTTGGCAGCGGCAGGACTGTTTGGCTCACCACCAGTTTCGTCACAAGAACTTGCCCAGTCCTTTATTTGGACAGAATTCCCATTAGCCGTAAAATACGCATCGCTGTTTGTATAGCCATCTGTCTTGCCAATCTTAAAGCATGGAGCATTCCCTGTCATTCGTTTCAGCCCCTTGAATGTTACTTTGTAAATACCCTTTTTCAACCCCGTAATAGTCTTGGAATAAGAACCACGAGTATTGTAAAATTCACATCCGTAATCGGCGCCTTCATTGCTCTCTCCTCCTGCAGGACTGTTTCCCTTTTCAGCATTCCAGGAAGCCTTGGTTGGGATTCCGTCTGATGTCTTTACAGCGTGCCAATTGCTTTCATCTCCAACAACCTGCGCAAGAGTCTGGCTTTCTCCGAGTGTTATCCCTGCAGCCGTCGCCACATTTTTCTCCTGAGCGCTCTTGATGGCAGCCATCTTTGTCGCAAAATCATCCTTGTCGAGGAACTGCCATGTGCTTGCTGCTGTAGAGAAACTGCAATCGCCGGCAGTAGCAGGAGCGGAGAGATTTCCATCAGCTGTTACCAAGGTGTATCCGTCAGAATTGCCGGTGAATGTGAAAATGGCATGATTATCAGGCTCATTATTATCAGCATAGCAGTTTTTGCCCATTGCCCAGATAGCGGGATCTGTAACTTCGCAGATAATTTCATAAGTTTTCAGCTTATACGTACCACCTTCGGCAGCCACTACCTGCCAAAGGATACCAACAGGAGCAGTGCAGACACGTGTGCCCCAGTCATTGCCATGACTAAGGAACTGCCCTGACTCCACATTGTAGATGTAGTAAACACCACCGTCCGCAGGGGTCTGCTGTGCGGACGCACTTCCTCCTCCAGCTATCAGACCTGCCAACAGCATGAAGAAAGAGAAAAGTAAGTTTTTTCTCATAAGATTAAAATTAAAGTTAGTTAGTTAAAAAGATTTATAAATGATAGTTTGGGATATACGACAGCAGCACCCACGCCCGACGGTGGACCACAAAAGCCTGTCAGGCCCGGTATCTCACGACACCGCTCATCTGCCTGTGGCACAAAGGTTTATGGAGACTATTAAAACAAAAAAGTGGAACTCCTTCTGCCCGTTCCACACATAGAGGTCTTCGCATTACCCGGAAAAGTCGAACGAGCAATGCGGAAGCCCCACAAGATATAATTATACTGCAACCTGACTAACACCCATAAGGGCGCAATCACGGCTGCATAAAGTATAACATACCCTATGAGAGCATACACACTGCATTGTCCCTGACTTTTCCATTGAAAGTTGCGAAGTTCCTATGTGTCAAGCACAAGCGTTAGTTACGCTCCTTTATTATTATGTCTGTCCCACCCGTCCCCGTCCCCGGCAGTTATGCCGGCACACGCGAGACAAGTATGACGCCGCAAAGATAAGATTGTATGGCTGTAAACAAGAAAATAATCCGTGTTTTTTTTCAAAACCCCGTATTTTCTTGTCTAAATCCCATATTTTTCAATGAACTCCCCACCTATATACATCCCCTCCCTACATCAATGTATAACCAGCCACAAGACGCCTTTACATCAGTAAATAATCCTTATCTGACTTATGGCTGCGCATTGGGAAGGATAAGTATGATAAGTCGGATTTATTGACCACAGAAATTACGGATAGCAGGGAGAGCAAGGAAAGGTCGGATTTACTGACCGTCGAAGAAAAAAAAAATCCGGTTAGTGGAGTAAGGGCACTAACCGGAAATTACCGTTATACGGTTTCACAAGACTGACTGCGTATCAGGGGATGGGATATCTCATTTGATAGTGATGCGCTTGCCATGCACATCGCGGCTGTTGGGGCCTATCATCACCTCGTACTCGCCCGGGTCGAAGACCTTGTTGCCGTTCTCGTCATAGTGGGAGAGCATGTCCTTTGTGATGGTGAAGCTGACGGTGCGCTTCTCGCCCGGTTCGAGATGCACGCGGCTGAAGCCTTTGAGCTCCTTCACGGGGCGGACGATATGGGCGGAGACATCGCGGATATAGAGCTGCACCACCTCGTCTATGGCATGGTCGCCATAGTTGATGAGGAGGATGGATGCGCTGGGGTTCACCTTGGATATGTCGCCCTTGACCCTCAGGGAGAAGCTCTCGTAGATGGGTGCGTAGCCGTAGTGGAGACCGTAGCCGAAGGGATAGAGCGGGTCGTTGCGCACGTCGAGATAGTTGCTGCGGTATTTGGAATATTGCTTCGCTCCCTCCTCCACAGGGCGGCCTGTGTTCATGTGGTTGTAGTAGATAGGCACCTGTCCCAGATGGCGGGGCATGGTCATGGTGAGTCTGCCTGACGGATTTTTGTCGCCGAAGACCACATCGCAGATGGCGTCGGCAGCCTCGCTGCCTCCGAACCACACGTTCATGATGGCGGGCAGGTGTTCCTCCTCCCATGTCATAACGGTGGGGCGGCCGCTGAAGTTGAGCAGCACGACGGGCTTTCCAAGCGCGGAGAGTTCCTGAAGGAGCTCCATCTGTTCGTCGGGCAGTGTGAGCGATGCGCGCGAGGAGCTCTCGCCGCTCATCTCGGATGTCTCGCCCATGGCGCACACTATCACGTCAGCCTCCCTGGCTATCCTGATTGCCTCCTGCTTGGCCTGTGCGAAGTCCACGCGGGCGATGGGGCGGCCGAACTCGGAGTCTTTCTGCATCTGCGCGTCGGAGCAGATGTTGCAGCCCTGCGCATAGAGCAGTGTGGCGCCCGTGCCTTGCAGGCAGCGCTGCATACTCTCACGGAGCGAGGGGTAGCGGTCGTGAACGGCAGCCACCACCCATGTGCCAGCCATATTGTTCTTTGTGTCGGCGAGAGGGCCGATGAGCGCAATCTTGCCCTGCTTCTTGAGCGGCAGCACAGAGCCTTCGTTCTTCAGCAGCACGAATGTCTCGGCGGCGATGTCGCGCGCAGCCTGTCGGTTTTCGGCGGTGAAGATGTCGGTGCTGCGGCGTTTGGGGTCGCAGAAGCGGTAGGGGTCGGTGAAGAGTCCGAGGTCGTATTTGGCTTCGAGTATGCGCCTTACGGCAGTGTCTATCTCCTGCATTGTAACCTTCCCCTCCTCAAGCGACTGGCGGAGGGTGCCGATGAAGCCGTTGGAGCACATATCCATGTCGGTGCCCGCCTTCAATGCCCTTACCGACGCTTCGGGAAGCCTGCCGGCACCGTGAGCCTCCATCTCGCCGATGGAACCGTAGTCGGTAACGACGAATTTGTCGAAGCCCCACTTCTTGCGGAGCACATCGTCTATGAGCCACTTGTTGGCTGTGGCGGGTATGCCGTCAACTATATTAAAGGATGTCATTACCGAACCGACGCCAGCCTCAACGGCAGCCTTGTATGGCGGGAAATATCTGTTGAACATACGGAGCCGGCTCATGTCGACGGTGTTGTAGTCGCGTCCGGCCTCCACAGCACCGTAGAGGGCGTAGTGCTTGAGGCACGCCATGATGTTGCTTGGCTTGGAATAGTCGCCCTGATAGCCGCGCACCATCGCCTTCGCTATCTCCGAACCGAGGTACGGGTCTTCGCCGTTGCCTTCGGACACCCTGCCCCACCGCGGGTCGTTGGAGATGTCCACCATCGGGGAGTAGGTCCACATTATTCCGTCGGCAGAAGCCTCCTTGGCGGCAATCTGCGCGCTGCGCTCTATAGCCTTCATGTCCCATGAGCATGAGAGGGCGAGAGGAATGGGGAAGATGGTCTCGTAGCCGTGTATGACGTCCATGCCGACGATGAGCGGTATGCCCAGCCGGCTCTTCTTCACTGCAATCTCCTGCAGCTGGCGTATCTCGTTTGCGCCCTTGATGTTGAACACACCGCCGAGTTCGCCCTTCTCTATGCGCGCAGCAACAGCGGAAGCCTTCGTGCCGCCGGTAACGATGTCGCCGGCAACGTCGAGGTTCATCTGCCCGAGCTTCTCCTCGAGAGTCATCCTGGAGAGGAGGCCGGAGATAAAGGCGTCGCGCTTGTCGTCCTTTGCCTGGAGGCAAAGGCAGGCAGCAAGAACTATCGGGAAAAGAATAAGAAAGCGTTTCATGGTGTAGAGGGATGGTGGTAAAAAAACATCATGTTTAGACGCGACAAAGATAAAGTTTTATTTAGAACAAGCAACGCAGAGGCGGAAAATATGCGACAAGTAACGGAAAAAACGCTGATAATCGGGTGATAGTACAGGCAAAAAGGCAGTTTTCAAGGCGTTTGTTTTGCCATTATTATATTAATGTGCAACTTTGCCGCGTTATAAATGACCACATGCTGAAGCAGTTTCTACAGATAATGGCGCGCTACCTCAGCCCCTACCGCATCTATCTGGTGTGGTCGGTGGTGCTGAACATAGTGACGCAATGGCTCAACGTGTTCTCCTTCGTTGTGCTGATTCCGATACTCAACATACTCTTCAAGATAGACCAGACGGTATATACCTACAAGCCCTGGGACTGGAAGCACATGGACAAAGACCTGCTGCTGAACAACGGCTACGCCTATGTGCAGGACCTCGTGGCGGCGAACGGCGCGTTCATGACACTCGTATATATGGGCGTGGCGCTGGTGGTGATGACCGCCCTGAAGACCCTCGGCTACTTCGCCTCCAGCTCCATCATGGTGCCGCTGCGCACAGGCGTGGTGCGCGACATAAGGATAGAGGTGTATGACAAGGTGCTGAAACTGCCGCTGAGCTTTTTCTCGGAAGAGAAGAAGGGCGACATAATAGCGAGGATGTCCGCCGACGTGCAGTGTGTGGAGAACTCCATAACGTCGTCCATAGACATGCTCATACGGCAGCCGATAGCCATCGTGGTATGCTTCACGACACTGTTCTACACAAGCTGGGAGCTGACCATCTTCGTGCTTGTGGTGGCGCCGATAGCAGGCTGGATAATGGGCAAGGTGAGCCGCAAGCTGAAGAGCCAGTCGAGCGCAGTGCAGGGACGGTGGGGCGACATCATAGCGCAGCTTGACGAGACGCTCGGCGGACTGCGTATCATCAAGGCGTTCATCGCGGAGAAGAAGATGAGCGACCGCTTCCGCAACGTGAACGAGGAATACCGAAAGACGATGAACGAGATGGTGATCCGCCAGAGCGCGGCACACCCCATGTCGGAGTTCCTCGGCACAGCAATAATAGTCATTGTGCTGTTCTTCGGCGGCTACCTGATACTCGGCGGCACGAAAATCATCGACGCCTCGACATTCATCTTCTACATGGTGATACTATACAGCGTGATAAACCCGCTGAAAGACCTCTCGAAAGCCACATACCAGATACCACCGGGACTGGCGTCGATGGACCGCATAGACTTCATACTGAAGGCGGAAAACCCGATAAAGGAACTGGAGAAGCCCGAGCCAATAGGCGAGTTCAAGGAGAAGATTGAACTGAAAGGCGTGTCGTTCCACTACACTGAGGGCCGCGAGGTGCTGAGAAACATAGACATAACCATACCGAAAGGCAGGACAGTGGCACTGGTGGGGCAGTCGGGGTCGGGCAAATCGACACTCGTGGACCTCATACCGCGATACCACGACGTGTGTGGAGGACAGATACTCATCGACGGCAAGGACATACGCAACGTGGGCATAGGCGACCTACGGCAGCTGATAGGCAACGTGAACCAGGAGGCGATACTCTTCAACGACACGTTCTACAACAACATAACCTTCGGCGTGGAGAACGCCACCATGGAACAGGTGACAGAGGCGGCGAAGATAGCCAACGCACACGACTTCATCATGGAGTCGGAGAACGGCTACGA
>JABUUG010000043.1:9841-19939 GCA_021443285.1 Bacteroidaceae bacterium | reverse complement strand
CTGCGGCAGCAAACTATTCACTATTCATTATTCGTTATTCACTATTTTAATTCTACAGCGCATTGAGGACCTGCTCCTTAATCTGCTCCAGTTCGTCTTTCATCTTCACCACGATGTTCTGCATTTCTGCGTGATTGCTCTTAGAGCCAGTGGTGTTTATCTCGCGTCCCATCTCCTGCGCGATGAAGCCGAGTTTCTTTCCTTGCGCCTCTTCATTGAGGATGGTCTCGCGGAAATACTTTATGTGGTTGGCAAGGCGCTGCTTCTCTTCTGATATGTCGAGTTTCTCAATGTAGTATATCAGTTCCTGCTCAAGACGGTTGCGGTCATAGTCCACGTTGGGTATAGACTTCAGCGCATCCTCTATTCTCTGACGGATTTTCTCCACGCGCTCATTCTCGTAAGGCTCTATGGAGAGCATAAGTTGCTCTATGTTGTCAGCCTTTTCGAGGAATTTCTCCTGCAGTGCCCTGCCCTCCTGTGCGCGGAAGGCGATGATGTCGTCAAGGGCGGCATTTATTGTGGAGAGCGTAACTGCCCACATCTCATCGGAGAGCACATCTTCCTCCGCCTTTGTCATCACCTCAGGCATACGCAGCAGCGAGGCGAACCAGTCCTGTGGCTCAGGGATGCCATACTGCCTTGCTATCGCCGCCACCTGCTGGTGATAGTTTTCCACCAGAGCCGCATTTATCTGCGAGGCGTCGGCAGTGGCTTCTTTCTCCACCCAGATGGCAAAGTCTATCTTTCCGCGTACCAGACGCGACGCCACCAGCTGCCGGATTTCTATGTCCTTCTCACGGAAGATGGGCGCCACACGCATCTGTATGTCAGTGCTCTTGGAGTTGAGCGACTTCACCTCCACATGGATTTTCTTATTGTCTATTACGGCTTCAGCCCTGCCGAAGCCAGTCATTGAGTGTATCATTTTATGGTAAATGCAGTTTGTTTTTCGGCGGACAAAGTTACGCCTTTCCTTTGAGTTGCACAATTTATGGTGCGAAAATATGGCACAACACAGGGAAAACGACAACTTTTGAGGGTTATGCACGCTCAACAATTCGGCAGAAAAGCAAAAAATGTCTCACACGTTGCTCCGCATTTCCTCACAGAAACGTAACTTTGCGCGCGATTTTATCTGACTTTGACATTCACTATTCCCTAAATTCATGTCTCTTATATTGAGTATAGAAACAAGCACTAACATCTGCTCTGTGGCTGTTACGCACGACGGGCAGTGTGTGTTTGAGAAAACCGACCCTACGGGCCCGAACCATGCGGAGCATCTCGGCACATTCATCGACGAGGCATTCACCTACATGGAACAGCGCGACCTCACGCCCGACTGTGTGGCGGTGAGCAGCGGCCCGGGGTCATACACCGGTCTGCGCATAGGGGTGTCCGCAGCCAAGGGCATAGCCTACGGAAAAGACATACCATTAGTAGCCATACCCACACTGCAGCTGCTGACAGTGGCTCCCCTGCTCTACCACGACGAGATACCCGACGAGGCGCTATTCTGCCCCATGATAGACGCCCGCCGCATGGAGGTGTATGCTGAGATATACGACAGGAGCCTGAACGTGGTGAGGAAGGTGCAGCCGGACATTGTAGATGAGAACACGTATCGCGACCTGCTCGACAGTCATGAGATATACTTCTTCGGCAACGGCAGCGAGAAATGCAAGGACGCCATAACCCACCCGAATGCGCATTTCATAGACGGTATAGAACCGCTGGCGAGGTATATGGCCCCGCTGGCAGAGATGAGACTGCGCAGAGGGCAGACTGAAGACGTAGCATACTTCACACCATTCTACCTGAAAGACTTCATTGCAGGGAAAGCCAAACAACAAAAGCCATGAACAAAGGACTCGACTACAACACCCAACGCCCACAGCTGGTGATGCCGGAATACGGGCGCATAGTGCAGGAANGTGCAGGAAATGGTGGAGACTGCCATAAACATAGAAGACCGGCAGCAGCGACAGGTTGCGGCTGGCAAGATAATACGCACGATGGCGGCAATGTTCCCGAAAGACCAGCAGACGGCAAACTTCAAGCACAAGCTGTGGAACCACCTTGCATACATAAGCGGTTTCCGTCTCGACATAGACTACCCCTTCAACATTGAGGAGGCAAAGGCGATGGATAAGAAGCCGGAACCGCTGCCATACCCGCAGGGGCGGCCGAAGATAAGGCACTACGGGAAGCTTGTGGAAGAGTCGTGCGCCATACTCTCCGATATGCCCGAAGGGACGGAACGCGACGAGCTGGCACGACAAACAGCCAACCAGATGCGCCGGATGCTCTTGGAATACGGCCACTCCAACGCACGCGAAGAGACTGTCTTCAGCGATCTCTACCGGCTGACAAACGGCAAGATACAGCTCAACCCGTCGATGTTCAGGTTCGACAGGACTGTGATGGCGATGGAGAAACAGACCAAGAAGAAAAAGAAAAAGAATTAAATAACTGAAGTTAAAGGAAGATTTTGGGGGAGTAAAAGAAGTCAAGGGAGTTAACTCCCACCTTCAATTACCACTCCTATTCACAAAAACATTCCACTATGCAGTCATTCGTCATAGAAGGCGGTCATCCGCTGCAAGGCACCATCCGTCCGCAAGGTGCGAAAAACGAGGCGTTGCAGGTAATAAGCGCAACGCTGCTCACAAAGGAGACGGTGGTGATAGAAAACATCCCGAAAATACTCGACGTAACGAACCTCATACTCCTGCTCATGGACATGGGCGTAGATGTGGCGAAGCGTGGTGCAAACACCTACAGCTTCTGCGCTGCCAACATCAACGAGAAATATCTTGAGACAAAGGAGTTCGTGAAGAAATGCTCCGCCCTGCGCGGCAGTGTGCTTATGATAGGCCCGCTGCTTACAAGGCTGGGAAAGGCGGTCGTGGCAAAACCCGGCGGCGACAAGATTGGTCGCCGCAGACTCGACACGCACTTCCTCGGATTCAAGAACCTCGGCGCATCATTCCGCCACAACGACGAGAACGACACCTTCGAGATACACGCTCCTGGAGACAAGCGGCTGAAGGGCGCATACACCCTGCTCGACGAGGCGTCGGTTACGGGTACGGCAAACGTGATAATGGCGGCTGTGCTGGCAGAAGGCACCACCACCATATACAATGCCGCCTGTGAGCCATACATACAGCAGCTCTGCCGTATGCTGAACAAGATGGGCGCGAAGATTTCCGGCATATCCTCCAACCTCCTGACCATAGAGGGCGTGGAGGAACTGCACGGCACAGACCACATGGTGCTGCCCGACATGATTGAGGTGGGCTCGTTCATCGGAATGGCGGCAATGGTCGGCAAGGGCATAAGGATAGAGAACGTGTCGATAAAGAACCTCGGGAACATCGTGGACACCTTCCGCCGGCTGGGCATAAGGATAGAGGAGGTGGACGACGACCTCTTCATACCAGAACAACACCACTACCTCGTGGAGTCGTTCATAGACGGCACTATAATGACAATCAGCGATGCGCCGTGGCCGGGACTGACGCCAGACCTCATATCGGTGCTGCTCGTTGTGGCGACACAGGCCCGCGGCAGTGTGCTGTTCCACCAGAAGATGTTCGAGAGCCGCCTGTTCTTCGTGGACAAGCTGATAGACATGGGGGCGCAGATTATACTGTGCGACCCACACCGCGCAGTGGTTGTAGGCCACGACCACCAGAAGAAGCTGCGCGCACAGCGCATGACGAGTCCCGACATACGAGCAGGTATCGCCCTGCTCATAGCAGCCCTCAGCGCGGAAGGCACATCTACCATCGCCAACATAGCACAGATAGACCGCGGCTATGAGAACATAGAGGCACGACTGAACGCGCTCGGAGCCCACATAACACGCACGAAATGAACATCGCAGACTTCTACAAGATAGGCAGGATAGGCAGGCCGCACGGCATAAACGGCGAGGTGCAGATGACGTTCACCGACGACGTGTTCGACCGCACAGACGCAGAGCACGTCATGATTCTCATAGACGGACTGCTCGTGCCGTTCTTCTTCGAGGAGTACCGTTTCCGTGGCGAAGAGAGCGCACTCGTGAAATTTGAGGGCGTGGACACAAAGGAAAAGGCGCAGACATTAACCAACTGCGACGTATATTTCTCGCGTGCCGAGGCGGAAGAGAGCGGCGAATACACATGGAGCCAGCTCGTTGGCTATACAATCACCGCAAAAGGCAGGCTAATAGGCACCATAACGAACATCGACACCTCGACAGAGAACTACCTATTCGAGCTCTCGCCCGCAAGGAAAGGGCGCGGCGAGATACTTATCCCCGTGGCGGAAGAGTGGATTGAAGACATCAACCACGATGAACACTCCATCGCAATGAACCTCCCCGAAGGGCTGATATAGAGGGGATAAGGCCCCCCAAGAACATCCGGATTTTCGGAAGAATCCCGGAACGTCCGGAATATCCGTAACATCCAGAACAAAAAACTCAAGCCCCCCCTCTTCACATTCTTTACCCCAATCTATGACCAACACCAAAATACTGCTTGTGGGCGACTTTGTGGGCTATGGCAGGCTTGCCATCGGCGCACAGGCGTCTGTCCTTATGCGCAAGGGCTACAGCGTGTCGTACCTCCCCACCGCCCTTGTTTCCAACAATTTCTGCTACCAGCAGTACGCCATCCTCGATACCACCGCATACATGTGGCAGACACTCGACATCTGGCGCAAATTAGGTTTTAGCTTCAACCTGATAAGCATAGGCTTCATCGCTTCCGACGAACAGGCGGATATGCTGAGCGTGTTCTGCAACGAACAGAAGAAAAGCGGGGCATTGGTGGTGCTCGACCCTATCATGGCAGACAACGGAAGCCTCTATTCGGGCATCGGCGAGGAGACCGTACAAAGGCTCAGACGAATGATTGGCATATCAGACATAACGCTGCCGAACTACACCGAGGCCTGCTATCTCGCAGACCATCCATACAGCAAACAAGGGATGAAGACAGAAGAGGCAGAAGAGATTGTGAACAAACTGAGGACATTCGGGGCGAAATCCATACTAATCACATCGGCGAAGATTGACGGTGTGCCTCATGTCGTAGGCTACGACGACACGACAAAGGAGTATCTGCGCATACCGTACAGGGAAGTGCCCGTAGAGTTCTCCGGCACAGGCGACATATTCTCTGCAAGACTGATACACACCCTGGTACAAGGGAAAACGCTGAAAGCATCCGCACAGATAACAATGGAAAAGCTCTCCGCACTCATAGACACATATCAGGATGTGGAGAACAAACTGGAGGGACTGCCATACTGATGGAAACAGACTTAACGGAAATATTGGTTCAGGCGTTACGCAAGTCTGTAAAGACATCGCTGTGGATACTGCGGATAATGATTCCAGTGTCGCTGGCGGTCAAGATACTGTGGTTTCTCGGCATCATTGACATAATGGCGGGATGGCTCCAACCGCTGATGCATCTCATCGGCCTGCCCGGACACTCTGCCATTGTTGTGCTTTCGGGAGCGCTTGTAGGCACACACGCAGGCTTGGCTGCACTGATTTCCCTGCCCTTCACCCTTCGCGAGGCTACGATTATCTCCATCATGATATGCCTCTGCCACGCTGTTATTGTGGAAGGGGCGGTGGTGAAAAAGATTGGGCCGCCATTCGCAGCGACCACACTGATACGCATCAGTGCTGCCATTATCGCGGCATGGACATTGAGCCATATACTGCCCGCAATGCCGGAGAGATTCGCAATAGGAATATCCTCGATGGAAGCGCGCCCCGCACACATCACGCTGCACTCGTTTGGCAATGTAATGGCTGACGCCGGCATATCGCTGCTAAAACTGTCGGCACTGATGTTCTCGGTGATGTTCCTGCTCATCACCATCAAAGATATACTCACGAAAAAAGGTCTGATGGATTCTCTCGTCAGACCTTTCAAACCTCTTATGATGATTTTCGGACTCAGCAGTCAGTCCGCATATCTATGGCTTGTGGGATATATCGTCGGTATAAGCTACGGTGCAGGCGTGCTGAAAGACCTTGTTGACGAAAACAAGATGTCGAAAGAAGACGCCAAGACCGTGAGCTACCACCTCATCATTAGCCATTCCATAATAGAAGACACCCTCGTGTTCGCCGCCTTTGGAGTGCCCGCATTGTGGATTATCGGCACACGGGTGACTATGGCGACAGCCTTGGTGTGGAGCAGGAAACTTGTGAAAGCGGGATTTAAGCTCAAGTGGATTTAACGAGGATTAAAGCGAAGCATATGCGGCGGCCTCTGCCTCAGCAATTATCTCGTCATGACTCTTCCTCTTCATTGTTATGTCTGAAAGGTTGAAGTCAAGACCGTCGTCAGTCTCTGGTGTATCCTCATTGTTTGCGTCCGCTCTGTGCGCTCTGACATCCGTCCTCTTCTGTTCATTCTTTGCCATCTGGTTGCCGTCCGCATCCTGACTGTTGTCAACAATCGGATTTCTGTCAACGGTGATGTCGGGCAGCGCCATTGTCGGCATCTCCTCCATCCTTGTCCTTTCAGACTTGGCGGCAAATATCCTGTCAACGTCTTTCGGGTGTTTGCGCAGCAGTTGCAGTGCCTCTTTGCTCGCCGCCTGCTGGCTCTCCTTCTTTGTATATCCCTTGCCAGACCCGCACTCTACGCCCTCGATGATCACCTTATACTCAAACATCGGACTGGCACTGTTCGCGTCCTTCGTCTGCTTTACAAGGTCGAAGACCAGTTTCACACGGTTCTTCTGTGTCCATTCCAGCAGTTTGCTCTTGAAGTTCACTTCCTTCTTTGCCATTTTATCCAAGTCAATATACATGCCGAGTATCTTGTCTTGCATAAAATGCAGCACGAAGTCGTAACCCCTGTCCAGATATACTGCACCGACAAGAGCCTCGAAAGCGTTGCCTCCCATGTAGCTGTTGTGCGATGTGGTTCGACCGGAGGATAGTATAAGGCGGTTTATGCCGAGTTTCTCCGCAAGTTGCCCGAGAGTAGCCCTCTGCACGAGTTTGCTGCGCGTGTTGGTAAGGAATCCCTCGCGCTTGCCGTTGAAATGCTTGTAAACAATATCGCCGACAACAGCGTCGAGTATGGCATCGCCGAGAAACTCCAGCCTCTCGTTGTTTTCAGGGCGTCCGTTCTTGCCCTTGTGGTGCACACTGCTGTGCAGCAGTGCGTGCTTGTAGAGCGATATGTTGTGGGGATAGAAGCCGAGTATGTTGT
Organism: Bacteroidaceae bacterium; assembly: GCA_021443285.1. Classification (GTDB taxonomy): domain Bacteria; phylum Bacteroidota; class Bacteroidia; order Bacteroidales; family Bacteroidaceae; genus Prevotella. The sequence goes on along the minus strand of JABUUG010000043.1, from coordinate 12,695 downwards.
ATAGAGCCAAATAAAACTCCTTTTCCTTGCGGAAAGGGAGTCTTATCCTGTCAATGGTGTCCAGAAACACTGTTATGCCTTTATTCCTCATACTTCTTGAATACAACACAGGCGTTGTGGCCGCCGAAGCCGAACGTGTTGCTGATGGCTGCGCGCACGGTACGCTTCTGTGCCTTGTTGAAGGTAAAGTTCATCTTGTAGTCTATCTCCGGGTCTTCGTCGCCTTCCTCGTGGTTGATGGTCGGCGGCACGATGCCGTTCTTTATCGCAAGCACAGAGACCATCGCCTCCAGTGCGCCCGCACCGCCGAGCAGGTGGCCGGTCATAGACTTTGTGGATGATATGTTCAGTTTGTACGCCCAGTCGCCGAAGACATCCTTTATAGCCTTTGCCTCAGAGATGTCGCCTACGTGGGTCGATGTACCATGTACATTAATATAGTCAATGTCCTCAGGCTTCAGTCCGGCATCGGCAAGTGCAGCCTCCATAACGAGCTTTGCGCCGAGGCCTTCCGGGTGAGAGGCTGTAATGTGGTGTGCGTCAGCCGTTTCGCCCTCGCCGACCATTTCGGCGTATATCTTTGCGCCACGTGCCTTGGCATGCTCCAACTCTTCGAGGATAATCATTGCGCTGCCCTCTCCCATGACAAAACCGTCGCGGCTTGCCGAGAACGGGCGCGATGCGGTCTCCGGCGAATCGTTGCGTGTGGAGAGCGCGTGCATGGCTGTGAAGCCGCCGAGACCAGTCTCATTAAGCACAGCCTCCGCGCCGCCGCCGACCACCACGTCAGCCTTGCCCAGACGGATAAGGTTGAAGGCTGTGGCAAGCGCGTTGCTTGAAGAGGCACAGGCAGAAGAGGTGATGAAGTTAGGGCCGTGGAAGCCGTACTTTATTGAAATGTAGCCCACAGCAATGTCGCCGATCATCTTCGGGATGAAGAACGGGTTGAATCTCGGACCGATGCCCTTTGCCTTGCAGTCGCTCCAGTTCATGATTTCCTCCTGCAATGTGGTGAGGCCTCCGATGCCGACACCCATAATCACACCCACACGGTTCTTGTCCACTGCCTCCAGGTCCATGCCGCTGTCCTTGATTGCCTCATCGGCAGCGACCAGTGCAAACTGGGTGTAGCGGTCGAGCTTGCGGCCCTCCTTGCGGTCGAAATAGTCATTGGGGTTGAAGTTCTTCACCTCGCAACCGAACTGGGCCTTGAACGGAGTCGCATCAAAAATTGTGATGGGAGCTGCTCCGCTGACGCCGTTCACAAGATTGTTCCATGTGGTGTCCTTGTCGTTTCCAAGCGGGCTGACAGCGCCCAAACCTGTTACGACTACTCTTTTTAATTCCATTTTCTTGTGTTTGTTGATTTATGGAAAAAGGGCTGCACAGCATTCACATACACACAACCCGATATAATCATTTAAGGAGTTAAGGCAGGATTTCTCCTCCCCTAACTCCTTATTCTATTTGCTGTTTTTCAACAAATTAAGCTTTTACGTTGTTCTCAATGAAAGCAATAGCATCGCCAACAGTGGAAATCTTCTCAGCCTGGTCGTCTGGAATGTTTACGCCGAACTCCTTCTCAAACTCCATAATCAGCTCAACTGTGTCGAGAGAGTCTGCACCAAGGTCGTTTGTGAACGAAGCGGCTGGAGTAACCTCTGCCTCATCTACACCAAGTTTATCAACGATAATCTCTTTTACTTTAGCTTCAATGTCTGCCATAATTGTAAATTTTATAAGTTAATTGGATAATTGTAGTCTGTCTCATATCGGCAGAGACTGGCTCTGCTTTCGCCTTTAGCGGGTGCAAAGGAATAACTTTTTTATTATTCTTGCAAGAACAAACACCAAAAAGGCACATTTTTTTGCACAAATAATATTAGGTTGTGCATCATAGACTATCTCTTTTTGATTAAGGTCAGCCCGTCTCTCAACGGAAGTATGACCGTTTCCACCCGGCTGTCCCTATGCACATAGTCGTTGAAATCCACTATGCCGCGCGTCTGTCTGTCGGCGGGCGCAATGTCCTCCACCACATGACCGTCCCACAGGGTGTTGTCCGCGAGGATGAAGCCCCCGTCGCGCGTTACGTCCAGCGCCATGTTATATATATCAATGTATGTGCGCTTGTCGCCATCGATGAACACCAGGTCGAACTTCACGCCCAGTTTCGGGGCCTCCGTTACGGCATCGCCAATGCGGAAGTCGATGTATTCCGCCACGTGCGACCCTTCAATCCACGGGCGCGTGAAGGGCTCCATCTCGTCGTTTATCTCAAACGTAACCACCTTCCCCCCTTCTCTACCTTCTATCCCTTCCCTACCTTCTTCCGCTTCGCGCGCCACTGTGTTCGGCACTACTGTGCCGAAACTACCATCGTCCCCTTCCCTACCCTTGCCGCAGGCACGCAGATTGGCAGCCAGCCCTTCGGCGAGGCATATCGCGCTGTATCCGGAGAATGTCCCCACTTCGAGGATGTTCCTCGCCTGTGTCATCTCCACTATCATCTTCAGCAGCCTGCCCTGCAGATGTCCACTCGCCATACGCCCCCTGAGCAGATGCACATTGGTGGCACGGTAAAGACGGTACAGATAGTCGCCCTCAGGCGAGATATGCGAAAGGATATAGTCATCAATGCTCATAACTGAAAGATATTGGCGCAAATATACGACAAGAAACGTTAATCGCCCAAATGTATTAATAAACTTTAACAAATAAAATAGCGTGTAACCTGTTAATTACACGCTATTTCCATATTATTGCTTATTGTTGTTTGGCGATTTTACTTCACCTCCTCAAAGATTAAGCGATTTGATTATCAATATATTATAAATATATGGTGCAAATATGT
>JABUUG010000043.1:0-8029 GCA_021443285.1 Bacteroidaceae bacterium | reverse complement strand
GCGACACAAGAGTTTGTTGTGCCCAAGTCAATACCAATTACTTTTCCCATAGTTGTATTCTTTTTTATTTGTTTATATTTGTGTTAATGTGGCCGGTTGTCTCTCGTGAAGCACGTCTGCTTCGCTGGGATTCAACCGCCTCGCTTGTTAAGATGCAAATGCCGTGCCAAAATACGGAGTTGTGTCCCAACATGCTCTTTCGGTGTGTGTTGCAGTCCTCATTTCCTTAGTCATTTCAAAAAACACTTAATCATTAATCAATAATATCCAATCATTAGCGGTTCCCGTTTTTGCTGCTTTCCTTGTTTATCATTGCTTACACTACTTTTGCACCTCCAAAACGTGGTTTATGAATAATATTGCAAAAGGGCATATATGCATGTTTCTTGCCTGTGCTTTCTGGGGGCTTATGGCGCCGCTGGGCAAGGACGCAATGACGCACGGGCTCGACGGGATGACGATGGTAACCTTCCGCGTATGTGGTGCGGCAGCCCTCTTTTGGATGGCGTCGCTCTTCACAGATGCAAAGCCTGTGCCAAGGAAGGACGTGATGAGGTTTGCCGCTGCGGCAGTGTTCGGCATTATGTTCAACCAGTGCGGCTACACGATAGGGCTGAGCATCACCTCGCCCATAAACGCCAGCATCGTAACCACCTCAATGCCCATCTTTGCCATGGTGCTGTCAGCCCTTATCCTGAAAGAACCGCTTACGGCGAAGAAGGCCTCGGGAGTTGCCATCGGATGCTGCGGAGCCATAATGCTTATAGTGAACAGCGCTGCGGCGCAGACGGCGCAGGTGGGCGACATTCGCGGCGACCTCTGCTGTCTCGGGGCGCAGTTCAGCTATGCGCTGTATCTCGCGCTCTTCAATCCGCTGATAAAGAAATACGATGTCATCACTGTGAACAAGTGGATGTTCCTGTGGGCGGCATTGCTCATAACGCCGTTCAGCTTCACTCATGTTGCCAGTACGCCATGGGCGGAAGTGCCGCTAAGCTCATGGCTCGAAGCGGCATACGTTGTGGGGTGCGGCACATTTGCCGCATACATACTCTGCGTGGCGGGGCAGAGGGTGCTGCGGCCTACGGTGGTCAGCTCATACAACTATGTGCAGCCAGCGGTGAGTGTGGTGGTGAGTGTGTGTGCCGGCATTGCGATACTCAATGCAAGCCATGCCCTCGCCCTCGCCCTTGTCTTTCTCGGAGTGTGGCTGATAAACAAGAGCAGAAGCAGGAAGCAGGAGGGCTGAAAATATAAATACAGGAAAAGAAAGCGGAGCGCAGAACATCTGGGGGGATGTCTGCGCTCCGTTGTGTTTGGGATTTGGAGCTGACGCTCCGAATGCGGGGGCTTTGTTTAGGTGAAACGGAATATCTGGGGGAACGGAAGAACCGGGATGAACGGAAGAACCGGGATGAACGGAAGAACCGGGATGCGGCATGCAAGCCCTACGCAAACATCAGGAGCAGCACGATTAGGACGGCACCTATGCACGTGTACGCCATGTTTGTCTTGAACTGCCTTGCCTTGGTCTTGAACATGAAGAGCGAGGTCAGGGCGAGGAGGAAGAGCGAAACACCGAAGATGGTGGTGAACACTGCAACCACGTGATTCTGCTTGTCTGCGAGCTTGTGCAGCGTGATGAACTTGTCGAATGGTGCCACTACTTCCTTCTTCAGATAGGAAGCCTTTCCTGACGTCTTGTCATACTGACCGTCAGCGAAGAATATGGTCTGGTCGGTTTCTTTCTGAACCTTCAGCGTTTTCATCTTCATGGCAGCAGCCAACTGGTCGGCATCGAGACCGGGCTTCAGCGTTTGTTCTACGGCGGCGGTGTGCTTCATAAAGTCGCCTGTGCGGTGTATGAGCAGAATGCCGCTCAATGCGTAAACGATAACCATGCCGAGCGTCAGGTAGCCTAAAACGCGGTGGATTTCCCGTGAATAATACTGCAAGCTCCTGCCTGCGGGCTTAGATGTTGTTTCCATTGTTGGGAGTTAAAGGACTTAAAAACTGTATGCAAGGTCGAAGACGAGGGAGCTGGAGCTGACATGATACTTAGCCCATGCGACATTCAGCTTGAAACGGTCGAGCAGCAAGCCGCCGCCTACGCTCAGTCCGGCGCCATGGCTACTGCCCTTGCCGTCGTCTGATGTGTAAATCTTCATGTCGTATGCGCGCTTGCAGTTGTATGAACCTGCGATATAGAACTTGCTGCCAAGCAGGATGTCTGCACCGAACACGAAGTGGTTGAGGAAGCCATAGTTCCAATGGTTGAGGTCAACGAGCGTGACATTCAGGCGGAAAGGCAGCTTGCCGAAGCCTTTTGTTACGCCCAGCTGCACGTCTATCGGCATCTTGTCATATACATCCTGGAAAGCCTTCACCTGACCGCCGAGGTTCTTTGCCACCGCCGACACGCTGAGGTCGTAGTCGGCATGATAGTAGTTCAGTCCGAGGTCAACGCCGATAGCCATAGAGCTGTAGCTGCCGATGAACGAACCTATCCATTTTGCGGTGATACCGCCGACGAAATACTTGGACAGCTGGTAGGAGAACGTGCCGCCGATAGCCACATCGTTGGCGGAGAATGTGCCTATGATGTCGCCGCCAGCTGTTGTCTGCTTCATCTTCCCGTAGTTCACATACTGCGCCGTAACGCCCCACGACGCCCTGTCGTTTATTATCTTTGCGAACGACGCTCCGCCGCAGACAGCCCCCTGGAAATAGGTCATCACATTCACTGCCAGTGTCTTGTCGCTGACGGAGGCGAGCAGGGCGGGGTTGTTGTGCACCAGTGTGGCGTCGTCCTCTATCGTGGAGATATTGTCGCCACCGAGTGCTGTGGCGTGAGCAGACTTCGGCACGCGGAGAAACTCGTATGCCGTAACATTCTGCTGCGCGAGAAGCGTTGTGGCTGACAGCAGAAGACTGGTTATAAAAGCTATGCCTCGTTTGACTGTCATCTCAGATACATAAACCAGATGTATGCCAGAGCGGCAATGAGGATAATGGTTATCACCGCCTTTATCATGCAGCCCGCCACCCTCTTTATTATTATGGCGGCGAGGATTATGGCAATGATGCAGAGTATGTAATAAGTGAAATCTGTTGACATGAGGGAGTTGGTTTTTGATGGGGGAGACCATGCGCTGACGCGCAAGGAGCGGTGGTTAGGGGAAGTTAAGGGAGTTAAGGGAGTTAAGGGAGTTAAAGACATTACCTGTGTGGTTTGTGTCCAATATGTTACCTGAGAAGAAAGTCATTTGTCTTTAACTTCTTTAACTCCCTTAACTCCTTTAACTCCTTTAACTTCTTTAACTCCTTTAAATTATTAAATTATTTAAAGCACAAACGCCTTTGGGTATCGCGTAGAGAACTCCATAGGCTCGCCTGTTCTTGGATGGTGGAAGCAGAGCATGTAGGCGTGGAGGCAGAGGCGGTGGGCCGGGTCGTCGCCGTTGCCGTACTTTATGTCGCCACAGACGGGATGCCCCATATCGGCGGCATGAACACGTATCTGGTTCTTCCTGCCGGTTTCCAGCTTGAACTCCACGAGCGAGTGTGCGGCAAAACGCCTCAAGGTACGGAAATGCGTAACTGCATATTTGCCGCCGTTATCTACCGGCGATGAATAGGTTATGTAGGCGCTGTTGTCCTTCAGCCAGGATGTCATCGTGCCGTTGTCCTGCTCCATCACTCCGCTGAGCAGCGCCACATAGCGGCGGTCATACACGATGTCGTGCCAGTTGTGCTCAAGTATCTGCTCCGTCTCCATGTCCTTGGCGTAAACCATCAGTCCGCTTGTGTCGCGGTCGAGACGGTGTACCACATGAGCGCGACACCTCTGGCGGCTCTTCTCGAAATAGTCGTCGAGCACAGCCTTCACGTTCAGCGACCTGTGCCCTCCTGCCATTGAGAGTATGCCGACATTCTTCTCTATGACCACGAGCCACTGGTCTTCATAGACTATCTTCACATAGCGCGACTTCAGGATATTGCCCGTGCGCTTCTGCTTGCTCACGCTCACCGTCTGCCCCACTTTCAGCTGTTGGTCGAACTGCGTGGTGCAGCGTCCGTTCACGAACACTCCCCTACCCTGCAATATGTCCTTTATCTTATTGCGGCTGAGTTGGCTGAGATTCGCTATAAGGAACTCCAGTAGCGGAGCTTCCTCGCGCACCTGTAATATGTATGAGTCGTTGGTCATGCTTGAAAAGCAGAAAAAGGCGGCGCCATCTGTTTTAGCGTCGCCTTTATTCCTCGTTTTCAGAAGTCCTTTTTATGCCTCTGCCGGAGCCTCTTCAGCGGCTGTTTCCTCTGCAGGTGCCTCAGCAGCTACAGCGGCAGCCTTCTTCTCAGCCACCTTGGCAGCTATTGCGGCGTTCACCTTCTTCTCGTTCTCAAGTGCAGCGAGGGTTGCCTGCTTCTTTGCAGCGGCGTCCTTCTCCTTGATAGCGAGGAGGCCTGACTCCTTAGCCTTCTTCCATGCGTCGAACTTCACCTGTGCGGCAGCCTCGTCGAATGCGCCCTTCTTAACGCCACCACGGAGATGCTTCATCATGTAAACACCTTCGCGAGAGAGGATGTTGCGTACTGTGTCTGTCGGCTGTGCGCCACACTCTACCCAGTAGAGGGCACGGTCGAATTTCAAATCAACTGTGGCAGGATTGGTGTTTGGGTTGTAAGTGCCAATCTTCTCAATAAAACGTCCATCACGTGGAGCTCTTGAGTCAGCGATAACGACACTGTAGAAGGCGTAGCCCTTACGACCGCCACGCTGAAGTCTGATTTTTGTTGCCATTTTGTCTTGGAATTTTTAGTGGGGTATGCATACCCCGATGTTAAAATTAGGTTTGTAAATTCATGCCATTATCCCGTAACGGCGGCGCAAAGTTATCATTAATGTTTGATACCCAACACTTTTCGCGTTGCCTTTTCTCCCATTCCGCTCAATTTTCTTGACTAAAGGTGGGTATATAAAACAGGAAGTTTAGGGAAGTTAGAGGAAGTTATGCGCCTTTGGCGCGGAAGTTTAAGGACATATGTACATGTCTGCGGCAAGAAAACAACGTTACTGCTTTGATTTTCCCGATGCGGCTATTGTCTGTGTTACACATAGGTCGCCCACCACATTCGCAGATGTAACTATCGGGTCAACAAGCGGGTACACAGCGACATAAAGGCTGAAATACTCCAACGGCGTGCCCGTCAGCTCCATGAGTATCGCCATAATGGGAAGTCCCGCGCCTGGCACACCTGGAGTGGCGACAGACAGAACTATGCACATCGTAAGGAGCGACATTAATATCCCGGAATCAATGTTTACGCCGGCCATTGCTGCAAATATCAGGCTGTATGCGGGCAGATAGAAGCTCAACCCATCCATGTTTATTGTAGCACCCAACGGTATTGAGAATGAGGAAATCCTGCTCGGTATGCCGAGTTTGTCTGCAACGGATATGGTGTTGGCGATTGATGCGGCGCTGCTTGCCGTAGTGAACGGCACAACCATCAGCGCAGGCAGCGCCTTGATGGTTGACATGGGCGATGTCCTTCCGACAAGAGCTATCATCAGCAGATATATTGCAATCATTGCAACCAGTCCTGCAATCGGGGTGACGAACAGATAGACGCAGGATGAGAGCATTGAAGCCTTCACGCTTGAGAACAGCGATGCCATGGAGCAGAACGCCATGACGGGCACCAGCTTGAGGATAAACGTGATGACCTTCCCTGACAGTTCGTTGAGCTCTGTGATGAAGCCCCTTACCAATGGCACACGCTCACTTATCATACTTACTGCCACTCCGAAGACCAACGCCACAAAAAGGAGTTGCAGCATGTTGCCATCAGATATGGGTGACACCACGTTGTCGGGGAATATGTCGAGGAACATCCTGCCCACAGAAATATCGCCTGCCTGCGACTCTATTGCCGTTGCGACACCATTGAGCGGCAACAACTCGACAGCGGGAAGCAGCGCCTGACCGAAACCTAATCCGAGGATGCAGGCAACGATGGTCGTGAACATATATGCGCCGACTATCTTGAGCCCTATGCTGCCGTAGGCGGACAGGTTTGTGACATTGGCGAAACTGCCCATAATGGAGAAAAGAACAACGGGCGCCACGACCATCTTCATCAGACGGATGAAGATGGTTGTTACGGGTTGGAAGAAGGAGTCCCGGAGTGTCGTCACAACCTCTTCGGAAGCCATGAACTGCAGCAACAGTCCGACAACTATACCGCCGAGAATGGATGCCAATGTGAAGTATAGCTGCAGGTGCTGGTTGCGGTGGACATTTATGTTTATGGTGTTCGTCCTGCCCCTGTACTCGTGTGAGAACTTGTTGCGGTAGGTGTTCAGAATCCGTTTGCTTATATCATCAGGAGCGGATGCGAGTATGTCCAAATCAACAACATTCAGTTTGTCGCCTTCATACTTGTATTGCACAAAGACATTACCCATCCTTTTGCCCACCGTCTTCCTCTTGTTGCAGCACTTGTAGCCATTTGCCTCATAGCCTGTGAGTTGCACTTCCACTTCCTCTAACAGCAACTCTGCAAGATACTGCTCATGCGAATCAATCTTGTAGTCTTCGAGAGATTTCTTTATATCCACCATATCGTTTGCCATTTGGATTAGTTAAGATTCCACAGTTTTTGGAGATGACGCTCCGAACACAGGGCAGGCGCATAAATGTAATGTCCCTTTAACTCCACTTTAACTCCACATTAACTTCCCCTTCACTACACTTAAATAATAACTTCCAATTTATGACTCCTACCTGTTGTAAACGCCTATCACCAGCGTCTTGGCGAGGAAATAGTCGAAGCTCATGAAGATGAGGCCCTTGAAGCGGTTGGACCTGCCCCAAGAGTTCTTGCAGATGAAGTATTTCCTGCCCTGTTCGTCGTGGGATATGCCGCACAGTTCCATGCTGTGGTCATCGGTGGTCTTGAAGCGTGCTATGTCGCGTCTGTACTGCTCTTCTGTCGTTACGGGCGCATCGGCGACACCGTTTTCCCAGTCGAATCCGGGCTCGGAGATGTCGCCCTCCCAGCATACGGCATAGCCTTTCCTCAGCGACTGCTCTGCCATGGCAAGCATCTTCTTGGGCGATGTCTGCTGTATCTCGTCGCCATCCCTGCGGTCGGGGAATTGCAGGTCTGCACCATAGAAGGAGTAGTCGTAGGGCATGACCACGCTTCTTCCGAACTCCTGTGGGGTGTATATCATGCTGTAGAGATACATGTTCTTCGGCGCAAGACCTATCTCGCTGTCCATATAGTCTGCCAGATGCTCGCGGAATTTCTCTATGCCACAGCCGTATCCGGCGTCCTGCCTTGCCAGTCGCTCCGCACCGCGCGCCACGACCCTCATGTTCTTACCCTTACGCTTCAGCGAAAACGTCTCATATACAAAAGCACCGTGGCGGTCGATGAGGCGCATGGTATGGGGTATCATGCCGCGCATACATATCTTCCCCATCCCTTTATTCATATATATACGCTCCGCATCCTTCTCTATAATCGCGCTTTCGTAGAGTGCCGGCGAGAGGTTTATGCTGTCGCCGACGGCTATGCGGTTGCTCTCTATAGTGGCGAGCATGGCGTAAATCCAGCACGACTCGCTCCTGCCCTGGTTCTTCACAGGCGTGATATGGCATTTTGCCTCTGTCGTGAACTTATGGTGTACTGTCTCTGCCCCACCTTTTTCCTCACAGGCGGAGAACAGTCCTGCAAGCATAAGCATGATAAGCGGACAGAGCAGCCGCTTGGCAAACTCCCACATGACGATGCCCGCCGTGACGCTGACATTCATGGAGTGCTTGGTGCCGTACTGCGGTATCTCTATGCATCCGTCGCAGATATCTATGACCTTCTGCTGCACGCCCTTCACCTCATTTCCGAACACTACGGCGAGCCCTCTGCCCTTTGCCGACTGGAGAACAGTCTTCAGGGCGTCCTCATCGTCAAACATTATCGAACCCTCACACTGCTCTATGGCATACACGAAATAGCC
>JABUUG010000042.1:4951-13143 GCA_021443285.1 Bacteroidaceae bacterium | reverse complement strand
GGACAGGGTAAGGCTTCCGCTGTGCTCATCGTCGGCATAGACATATTGGCAGTTGGCGTCTTTCAGCATTTGTCCCATGGTGGATTGTCCTCCGGGGACATACCAAGTGGCCTGAACCATCTTGTCCATCATCACGGTGGGACAGTATTTCTGAGCCTTAGCAAGCTGTATGCAGTCGTTGTATTCGCGTTCCACTTTCGCAAACAGACTGTCAGCGAGTTCTTTTTTGCCGACGAGCATGCCATAGAACTTTATCCATTCTGCCCTGCCCAAAGGGGAAAGCTCCATATAGTCGGCAAGTTCTATGATGGGTATGCCGAGTTGCGACACCTTCCCATAGTCTGTTGTGCCTTGGAAAGGCGACAACAATATGGCATCGGGAGACAGGTTTACTATATTCTCCACATTAGGCTGTGAGGCCAATCCGCAGTCCATTATACTGCCGCTCCTTATACCTTCGCTGACATAGTTCTGGTGTATGTATTCCGGTTCGCATACTCCTGTAACGCACTGCTGCATCCCTAATTCTCCGAACAGGGCGCAGTGGGCGGCGGTAGATACCAGCATTGACTGCAGTGGAAGGTTGACCACAGTGTGGCCCTCCGCACCTTCATCGGGAACGGACTGTCCTTTGGTGATGAGGATATATTTATGCAGAACGCGTCCGCTGTTCCACGGGTCGGCAATCTGAGCTTCAGTAAACCCTTTGTGCCTTATTATGGTCAGTAGTTTTGCATGCGACATCCTTATTGTGTCGCCTCCTTCCATAAACGAAGTGTTCTGCTTTCTTCCGGTACAGGCAGAAAGCAGAACACACATTAATATACATATGAGAGGATTGCGCATAAAGAAGTATGAAGAGTTTTCCACTGATTAGTATTCCTCTTCCTCTTCTTCAATGTTGCTGACATCAATGTCTTCCGGTTCTTCGTCAACAACTGTGCGGTAGCTCTCCTCCGTCAGTTCATCCTCGTTGTATTCGTCCTCATAGTCCTCGTTTTCCTCCTCTTCCGGTCTTCCGTATTCGCCGTACTCGTCATCATTCTCGCCGTCTTCCTTCTCCTCGTCAAGGTCATCGGCTGGAAGTATGCTCAGACGGTTGTGCGCAGGTGCGGAATCTTCTACATCGTCTTCGTCGTCCTCATCGATGTCATCGAGTTTTGATTTCGCGAAGATTAGTTCTATCCATGTTCCCTTTTTCACCTGTAGCACATCAAAACCGTCGGCAATCTTCTTCTTGTATATCGCGCTGTCCTCAACCTTGCGGCTTTCAGGCACCGACGTGTTGGCGATGAGGAAGCTGGAGAGGATGACATCCTTTACCGACTGCGACAACGAGTCCCATCCACCGCCGAAATTGTTCTCTATGAGCGACAGAATTTTCGGGGCTGAAATGTGTTTCACGTTCAGGTATGTGATGTCTGTGATGCGGCTTATAGAGCGTTTCTTTATCGCCCAGTGATAGGTAAGTGTAGGCGACACCGTAATTTCTGAAATCTTGAACCCTCTCTTCTCCAATGAAGCACTTTGGATAGTATCCTCTGGAGCCAGTTCTTCAATTTCAAACGCACATTTGATATGATTTATCAATCTTGACAACTGAGTGTCAATATCAATGTCTTTCGATGCGTTCTCCATGATGGTTACTACATCGTTTTCAGAGAGTTTCCACACATTGCTTTTTGTGAGAAACTTTGCGGATAGTGGTTTGTTCTGGTTCATTTCGTTGTTTATTTTCTTGGCTTGGCATGTGTCGCCGTGTATTTAATGCCGCAAAGGTATGCTAATATTTGTAATACGGTACTTTTTTTTAAAAAATATTGAATTTTATGCAAACGATTTCTTAAAAAAAGTTAAAAATATTCATTGTTAAGGCACACATAACAAAGACGTTAAAAATATATTAACAATCTCTTGCAAGTTAAGTTTCAACCACATACCTTTGCACTCGTTATCCTGAAAACAATCTTTTTACCTTAAAAACTAATACCTATTGAAGATTAAAAGCGGCTGTCTGTGAAGACGGCCGCTTTGATTTTGATAGAGTCGTATGCTAAAGCACGCGATTATGATAGCCAATTTATAAACTTACTAATACAGATACCGACTTGCACCGATTTTTCCTGCTGATATTATTCTTTTTATTTGTTGCCTCTGCCTTTTCGCAGTCGGACTCCATATACACTATGGATGAGTTTGTTGTTACCGAAAAACTCGCCAATCGTGCCATAGTTGAAGGCAAACACCTGAAAGGTGAGCAGATAGAACGCCTGTCTAACAACTCCATCGCAGATGCACTACGTTATTTCTCCGGACTACAGGTCAAAGATTACGGTGGAGTGGGGGGACTGAAAACCGTGAACATCCGGTCTATGGGGACAAACCATCTCGGTATATTCTACGATGGCATAGAATTGGGGAACGCACAGAACGGAGTAATAGACCTTGGGCAGTTTTCGCTGGACAACGTGGATGAGATTTCTTTATACAATGGTCAGAAAAGCCAGATTTTCCAGCCTGCATCCGACTTCGGCAATGCCGGTTCTGTTTATATCCGCACGCGTCGTCCGATTTTTACAGACAAGCCTTACCATCTGAGATTCAGACTGAAAGGCGGAAGTTTCGACATGATTCGTTTTTCTGCTGTCTGGGACCAGCGCATTTCTCCGACTGTATCTTCTTCCATCAATGCAGAGTTCCTCAATGCAAGTGGGAAGTATAAGTTCCGCTACATGAGGAAGAAGGCAGACGGGACAATAGCCTATGACACCACAGCCACACGAGAAAATGGCGATGTGTGGGCACTGAAGGCAGAGGGAAATGTCCACGGAACGATAGAACGCGGAGGATGGAACGTGAAACTCTATACCTACCAGTCGCAACGTGGAATACCGGGTGCAATAGTGAACAATGTGTGGAGAAGAGGCGAGCGGCAGACGGATTCAAACAACTTCATTCAGGGCACATGGCAGAAGACCGTTACTGACCGTTTTGACACGCAGCTCCGCGCCAAATACGCATACTACAAAACACACTATCTGAACAGGGACACAACAATCATGCAGGTAGATAATACCTACCACCAGCACGAGCTATACTTTTCTACAGCCAATGCTTACGAGATAAAACCCTGGTGGACAGCCTCGCTGAGCTATGATTTCAAATGGAACCGTCTGACAGCCTCGCCGCTTGCCCGTCGGGAAACGTTGCTTGCCGATGCCTATCGTATCAGTAATCTGCTGTCTGTCGCCACCGCTTTCGACTTCAATTGGATAAAATTGCAGGCAAGCTTACTCAATACATGGGTTTCAGACCGATCAAATACTGACGGCAAGACACAAAGCCAGACACCGGCATCATCAAACAATTATAATCTGACTCCCGCAGTCTTTCTATCCTTCTGTCCATCGCAGGTGAAATGGCTGAAGCTAAACCTTTATGCGAAGAAAAGCTTCCGTATGCCGACGTTCAATGACCTCTACTACACAGAGATAGGAAATGCCAACCTCAAGCCCGAAACCGCAATCCAGTATAACGGCGGAATAACTGTGAATCCGCTTGCACTGCCGAAGAATGCTCTTGCTCTGAGCCTTTCTGTCAATGCCTATTACAACACCATACATGACAAGATTGTAGCCTATCCGAGGGGCCAGCAGTTTCGCTGGACGATGCTCAACCTCGGAAAAGTCCACATCACTGGTGTCGATGTTGAGACAGATGTGGCTGCTCTTCTGTTCAAACAGCTAATGCTCACGTTGCGTCTGCAATACACATATCAGGATGCGCGCGATGTTACCGACCCATCCACCTCATACTATAACCATCAGATACCCTATATCCCCTGGCACAGCGGCTCTGCAATATTTAATCTGGAATGGCGTAACCTCAGCATAAACTACAGTTTTGTTTATGCGGGCAAACGCTATAACCAGCAGGAGAACATTCCGCGAAACGAGATGCTGCCGTGGTACACAAGTGATGTATCTGTGTCCTATAAACTCAAACAATGGCGGTTTACCCTTGATGTGAACAACCTTCTTTCGCAGGACTACGATGTAATCCTAAACTATCCAATGCCGAAAATCAACTTTGCTGCAACTGCCGCTTACGAGATTTAGCAGTTTACTCATGTTGGAACTCTAATTGTTCACCTCTGGTATTGTTGAAGCTGCCGTTATTGAGGGCATGGAGACCGTTGCAGAATGTGTGTAGGACTTTCCAGTTTAGGGTGTCGCCCTCAAGGGGACTCCATTTACATTTACTTTGGATTATGTCTTTGTTTACAGTCCACGGCTTCTGACTGTATTTTACAATGGTGATGTCTGCCTTATAGCCTTCTTTGAGGAAGCCTCTTTGTTTTATATGAAAGAGTGTGGCGGGGTTATGAGACATAAGACGGACAATAAGAGAGAGTGAGTCGTCTGCAATATTGTGTGGTATGTCTTCATTTGTGAAGAGTTGCAGTATTCTTACAAGCGAGAACTGGAGCATTGGCATTCCGGATGCTGCTTTAAGGCATCCTCCCTGTTTGTCTTCCCAGCAGTGGGGTGCATGGTCAGTGGCTATGGTTGTTACGGTGCCGTCGCGCAGTGCGTTGAGGATTGCGGTGCGGTCGCTTTCTGTTTTGACTGCGGGGTTGCATTTTATGGCAGTGCGGCGTGTGGCGTAGTCGCTGTCGTTGAAGACGATGTGCGGCAGACAGGCTTCCATTGTTATGTTTGTGTTCCCCGATAAGCGGAGTGCTTTTATCATCTCAACCTCTTCTTTTGTCGAGGCATGGGCAAGGTGGAAGCGTGTGCCGAAACGGTTTGCCAGCTGAATGGCAGTGGCTGTTGACTTTATGCACGCCTCGCGGCTGCGAACAGAGGGATGGAGCTCAACAGGTGCATCACTGCCATATTTCTCACGCACTGTCGCAATATTCTGTAGTATGATGCTGTTGTCTTCGCAGTGTCCCATTACTATGAGGTCTTGCTCTGCTGCTGTGCGGAACACTTTCTCCAACGAGTCTTCTCCATCGACAAGCATATTGCCAGTAGAACTGCCCATGAAGAGCTTCACGCCGGGTGTGGTCTTGCGGTCTATCTGCAGGAAGGTGTCGGCGTTGGTTGTAGTGGCGCCGAGGAAGAATGCATAGTTTGCGTGGCTTTTCTCTGCGGCTATTAGCTGCTTCTGCTGTATGGCTTTAGTGGTGGTTGTAAGCGGAACGCAGTTTGGCATATCGAAGTAGGATGTTACACCTCCATAAATAGCCGCTCGGCTTTCGCTCTCTATGTCAGCCTTCTGCGTAAGTCCCGGTTCACGGAAATGCACATGGGTATCTATCACACCTGGCAGGACATAGCAGCCTGTAGCATCGATGATGTTCTCTGGGTTTATTCCGGGATTTCGGGATTCCGAAATAAGGGGGGCATCGCTTCTATATATACCGGCAATCTTGTCGCCTGAAATTAAAATATCGCCAACGAAGACTTGACCTTCATTGACGATTCTGCCGTTTGATATTAATGTAAGGGGGGGCATGTTTTTGTTGGGGGATGGGGGGCGGTGCAACCGCGCTGCCATCTCTGCTCTATTAGTTATTAATGCTGTCTGTTGGAGTGGGGGCTGCTGCTGTTGTAGGGATGCCAGGGTCAACTGTGCCGTTCATCACTCCTTGAACATATTTTGCTTTCTCGACATAGTCCTTGACGTAGCCGTCGTTCTTGAAGCTGTCGTTTGCTTTGCTGAGGATGTGTTCCACCCAAGGGGTTAGTTCGGGTACTCTGTTTGTTATTGTGAGGAACTGGAAAGCGGCTGCTGCGAGCGGATTGTCAAAATTGTTGCAGATAAAGTTTGTTGTCAGAGTGTCTCTACGTGCAACGAGAGTTATGTATTCTTTTTCGAGTTCGTTTCTGAGGGAATCCATGTCCTCACCGTTCATGATACCTCTGCTCTCGCGACGTGATAGCTCGGAAACTGAGGTTTCTACTTGAACGAGATGTTTCGTAAAGTTAAAGAATTTCTCGTTGTACTGTGTGCCTGTAACTTTCTGCTCCGCTACATTAATGGTGATGTCAATGTCTCCGCCTTCAAGAATAATGGGCAATACTCCACCTTCATTAGTTATGTACGCAAGCTTTACGGTGTCAATCGTGCCGGAAAATTTGAACTGCCCATGAAGGACATCGCACGAGTCAAGGCTACATAAGTCATCATTCTTGAAAACCTTAAGAAAGAACTTCTGGCCATCGAGCACAGACATATCCGTGCTGCCTTTAATGTTGTATGAAGTGCCACAAGATGTTGTGAGCAGCGATATGAGCAGAAAAAGGAGAATGTGTGTGTGGCGTGATTTCATTAACGAGAATGAATTTAGAGAAATGATTAATGAATTACGCTGCAAAAGTAGTTACTTTTTGGTGGCACGGTAAGATTATCCTGACTTTTTAAGCAGAAAGCGGGGGATTTTAAGTTTTTTTAATAAGTCGGGCTATCCTGTGGGTGGTATAGAGTTCCAGAATGGCTGCAATAAGAAGTAAGACCACCCAGTTGTTGTGGATGTACTGCAGATAGAAATTGTACAGAGAAACTCCTCCCCGAAGAAAGAGGGGATAGACAAAGAGGAATGCGTTTTCTAAAAGCAAAAGTGCAGCTGCCAAAAAGAAACAATCGCCGATAATTTGTATTTTGCGAAGTCTGGAAATGGTGAAGTCAGTTCCCTCATAACGTTGTATGATTTGCATTGATGCAAAGCAAACGGCACCAATGGAATAGACAACAGCACCTATTCTGTGTGAGGTGGAGGGGTCGGCAAATCGTGTGAGGAGGGGTGTGATGCTTAAAACATAAGTGGCTGCACCGACAACCATCAGTAGTGCGCCAAAAACAAAAATGCACGCCTGTGTCTGGGTTAGTTGTTTCATCGGGATAATTGGTCTTTTACGTCGGACGGGAAGATGAAGATGTCCTCGTCGTCTGCTTTCATAAGGTATTGCTCTCTTGCAATCTTAGTGAGTGTATGGTAGTCGAGCTGTATGCTTTTTATAAGCTCTGCATCGCGTTCGTATTTGGAGTCATAGTTGACAATTTCGGCTTCGAGATCGCTTATCTGCTTCTTGTATTTGAGGTGTGTCATGATGCTGTTCTCACCTGTAAATCCGATGATGAGAATACCAGTAGCAAGCGCAATCCAGTATTTATTGTGCCATATAAAACTCCATATTTTATTTATAAATGTCATTTCGCTTGCAAAATTGTATGCTTTTTTTGTTTTTTTGTCTATGTGTAAGAGGAAAAACAATACATTTGCAACAATTTTTTACAAAAATCAAAACTGCATGGGTTGTAGTGAATAGTGAATACGGATGATACGGGAATCATACCATCCACTATTCGTAAAAAAGAATCATCTTTAGGAAATGGAGTATATTGTATCGGCTAGAAAATACAGACCGCTGACGTTTGATTCTGTCGTTGGTCAGCATGCTCTGACTGAAACTTTGCGGAATGCTGTGAGGACAGGTAAGTTGGCCCATGCCTACCTGTTCTGCGGTCCTCGTGGAGTGGGGAAGACCACATGCGCAAGAATCTTTGCGAAGGTGATAAACTGCACCTCGCCGACGGAAAACGGCGATGCCTGTGGGGAGTGTGAGAGTTGCAAGGCTTTTGCAGAGCAAAGGTCATTCAACATATTTGAGCTTGACGCTGCTTCCAACAATGGTGTGGAACATATAAAGTCGCTGATGGAGCAGACGAGGGTGCCGCCGCAAGTGGGGAAGTACAAGGTGTTCATCATTGATGAGGTTCACATGCTTTCCACCGCGGCATTCAATGCATTCCTGAAAACCCTCGAAGAACCGCCTTCATACGTGATATTCATTCTGGCGACAACGGAAAAACATAAGCTGTTGCCCACAATCATCTCAAGATGTCAGATATACGACTTTGAGCGAATGACCATAGCCAATATCATGGGGCATCTGAAGAGGGTTGCACAGCAGGAGGGGATAGCATACGAGGAAGAGGCACTCAATGTTATAGCAGAGAAGGCTGACGGCGGTATGCGCGATGCTCTTTCTGTTTTTGACCAGGTGGCAAGTTTTTGCAAGGGGAACATTACATATGAAAAGGTAATAGAAGACCTTAATGTTCTTGATTCGGAATGCTATTTTAAGATTATTGATTTTTGTCTTTGTAACAATGTTTCTGAT
>JABUUG010000042.1:0-4245 GCA_021443285.1 Bacteroidaceae bacterium | reverse complement strand
AGGTAAAACGGATGCAAGCGATTTTGTTTATCACGCTTTGTCGGATTGCAGGGATACCAGCCAAATGGCAATCGGGATTATATGTTTCTACACATTATACAGGCTGTCATGATTGGGCACAATTTTATATAGAACCGTACGGCTGGCTCTTTGCGGATTTATCTTTTGGCGGAGGTGCTTACCGAGACGGGGATAGACAGCGGTGGAATCATTATTTCGGCAATTTAGATGTTTTTAGAATGGTCGCAAATAGTGAGATCCAGGCAGACTTTCAGCCGGCAAAAATGCAATTGCGTGCAGACCCAATTGACAACCAGCGGGGAGAATTTGAGTACGAAAATGAGGGCTTGCCCTACGCATGCTTGATAGTTTCGCAAGAACGGCTTTCCATGGAAGAGTTGCCGTTTGATTGACACATAGGGGGAATAGTATGAAAAAGTTAAAAATGATGGGGATTATGTTATTTGTTAGTACGGTCTTGGTAGGTTGTGGCACAACAGCAGAAACAAAAAGAGACGAGAAAGCAACTGAGAAAACCAGTGTCTCGAAAAAAGTTTTAAATTTAATGGAGAACTCGGAAATCGGTTCAATGGATTCTATTTTTACACAAGATGAAGCCAGTATTAACGCACAGTCCAATGTCTTTGAAGGGTTATATCAATTGGATGAAAAAGATCAACTAATACCAGCTACCGCTAAAGAGATGCCTGAAATTTCTGAAGATGGTGGTGAATCGTATTTACAGTGCAATACGTCGCACAGAATTCTATGTTTGTGAACGCTATGACTGCATCAAACCATTTTTGCCGGAAACAATACATTTTGTCCATGCAGAGGAGCTGCAGGAGAAATATCCCGCACTGACTCCGAAAGAACGTGAAGATAAGGTTGCAAAGGAATATGGTGCAGTGTTCATCATCGGTATCGGTGGAGAGCTTGCAGACGGACAGAAGCACGATGGACGCTCTCCTGACTATGATGACTGGTCAACACCAACAGAGCCAGGCCGTAAGGGACTTAACGGAGATATACTCGTCTGGTATCCTGTCCTTGACCGCGCCGTGGAATTATCTTCTATGGGCATACGTGTTGATAAGGAAGCGTTGATTCGGCAGCTTGAGATTTGTGGTGATGAAGACCGCAAGGAACTCTATTTCCACAAGAAACTCCTTAACGATGAACTGCCTCTTTCCATTGGTGGCGGTATCGGTCAAAGCCGACTCTGCATGATATTGCTCCATAAGGCGCATGTCGGGGAAATACAGGCTTCCATATGGCCGGAAGAGATGCGGAAGGAGTGTCTGGAGGCAGGAATCCCATTGATTTAAGTAAGTAGTGTATTGGAGTGAAGTTAAAAAAGAATGTCGTTTTCCAAGAAATGACCATTCTTTTTTAACTTTGCCCGCGTTTTTAACCCAAAGTCATTAACCATTAATCTGTTCAGTTATGAAAAAGCAAGCTGTTGTATTGTTTGTGTCGCTGCTGTCAATGTCGGTTTCTGCCCAAAATACATGGGAAAAGCCAGAAGACGCCAAACCTGCAGTAACAGCAAAAGAAGCAAAAGAGGAAAAGTCTGCTAAGGCAGAGAAGAAACAGGAAGAATACAAGTACGCTAAGTATCTTGCCGGGGCAGTGCCTGTAGTGGATGGTTATGTGCAGTGGACACTTAGTATAGACTGCCCAAACAAGTCTGCGCAGGAGATTTACGACAAGGTTTATGAGTACATGAAGAAACTGACTACAAGTGAGGGGCAACTTGAAGGAAGCCAGATAGCACTTGTAAACAAGGCTGAACACTCCATCGTAACAACAGTAAGGGAATGGCTGGAATTCAAGAAAACATTCCTCTCTCATGACCGCTCCAAGGTGTCGTATGCCCTGAAATCCGATTGCAAGAACGGACATCTTGATGTAACCCTGTCGCGTATCGTCTTCGACTATACTGAAAACCAGGGCGGCGTTTGGAAAGCAGAGGAATGGATTACCGATGAAGAGGCGCTAAACAAGAAAAAAACGAAGCTCCTGCCAGGCTCACAGAAGTTCCGCAGAAAGATGGTTGACAGGAAGGACGCAATATTCAATGACTTAACCCTTTTGTTTAAGTAATGGAAATAAAATCCAGAAGAGACGAGCAATCCCTAAAAGACAAGTATTTCCTAATCCGTAACATTCTCAATACGGTATTTATTATAGGGGCAGTAGTGGGAGTGGCCCTTTACTTCCTTTACAGCAATGAGGTTGGCACTTATGTCATACTTGCATCCATGGTGTTCAAGATGGCAGAGTGCTGCTTCCGTTTTATAAAATGAAGAAACTCCTGCTCATATTCTTATGCTCTTGTCTGTTCCAAATAACGATGGCACAGAACGTTGATGACGGCTTTACACAGCCTGCCGACGGCTTTGCCAATTCGGGATTGGACAGGAGAAGAGCTGACTCCACCAAGGTAAAAAAGGAGATTCCCAAAGGACTGAAGGTGTGGACAGTAGATGCAATATATGGGGACAGGATACCATCTTCCCCTGACACATTATCCCACCTGTTCCAGAACTCTATTTTTACAAACGGGAGATATGGCGAGAGCAATAACCTCGGAAACGTGGGAAGCCCCAGTATCAATAGAATATTCATAGACCGTCTTCCTGGCAACGACTTCATCTTCACCGACCCCTATCGTTTCTTCGTTACCACTCCAGACCAAATCCGCTTTACCAACACTCTTTCACCTGTAACCAACCTCAGCTATAACGGATGTGGCTCTACACGTAATGGCGAAGACAGTTTTAAGGCACTCTTTGCTGTCAATATCGGAAAGAAGATAGGTGTGGGATTTAAGTTCGATTACGTCTATGGAAAAGGATACTACAAAGATGTAAATACCGCCCACTTCAACTACTCCCTCTTCGGTTCATATCTCGGCGAACGCTATCAGGCACACCTTTTTGCCTCCTTCAATCATGAGAAAGTTTCTGAAAATGGTGGTATCATCAACGATGAAACAATTCTCCATCCAGAAAGTTTTACTGAAGGTTATTCCGAAGAAGAGATACCCACAACGCTTGAGAACAACTGGAACAGGTTCGACAACCAGACAATCTTCTTCACCCATCGCTATAGCCTCGGTTTCAGTCGCAAGGTGTCAATGACGGAGGAGGAGATAAAGGCAAAGAAATTTGCCATTGAGTCGAAGAAGAAAAACGATGCGAAGAAAGCCAAAGAAAAGGCAATGAAGGAACTCGGAGACGACTTTGATGATGAACGATATGAAAAGGAACTCGCCGAAAAAGCAAAACTTGAAGTCGAAAAGGAGAAAGCAGAGCCCGTAGACACCTCATGGACAAAAGATGAATATGTGCCTGTAACCAGTTTTATACACACTGCCGATTTGCGAAACTACCGCAGAATATATCAGGCATACTCGTCCCCACAGAACTATTATGCCGACACCCACTTTAATACCCTCGATGACGGAACATACGGAGGAGACTCCATTTTCGACAAGACAAACCACTTCGTACTGCGCAACACTCTTGCCGTAGCAATGCTTGAAGGCTTCAACAAGTGGGTGCCAATGGGACTTAAAATATTTGCTGCACATCAGGTGCGACGCACCACACTGCCCAACCTCAACGGAGGAATGGACAGCTTCAGTGAATTCGACCTGAGTGTTGGCGGACAGCTTTGCAAAACAGCGGGAAGACGTTTCCACTACGCTGCCAATCTCGAAGCTTATGTCGTAGGCGACAAAGCGGGAAACCTTCTCATAGATGGAGATATCGACTACAATTTCCCACTCTTCGGAGACACCGTAACTCTCAAGGCAAACGGATTTTTCCACCGGGAGAAGCCTACATTCTACTACAGGAAATACCACAGCAAACATCTCTGGTGGGACAACGATGACCTCTCCGCACAACTACATTTCCGAGCCGCGGGGACACTTGACATAGGTAAAACAAAAACAAAGATACGCTTTGCATACGATAATATAAATAACCTTACATATTTTGCCACCTCGAATGAGACGGCAACTGACCTGAAACGAATAAAGAACACCGTATCAGTAAGGCAGGGTAGTAACGTCTCGCTCTTTACCATACAGCTTGCACAGCATCTGAATTATGGAATACTCAATTTCGAGACACTGCTGACCTTCCAGAAATCCACCAACAAGGACGTGCTCCCTGTGCCCGTGTTCAACGCCTATGCCAACCTATACCTGAAGTTCCGCATTGCCAAGGTGCT
>JABUUG010000041.1 GCA_021443285.1 Bacteroidaceae bacterium | reverse complement strand
GGAGAGTTATTTAAGTGTAGCGAAGGGGAGTTAATGTGGAGTTAAAGTGGAGTTAAAGTGACATTACCTTTTTGTGCAGAAGTCATTTGTCACTTTAACCCCACTTTACCTTCCTTAACTCCACATTAACTCCACTTCCTTTAACTTCTGTATAAACAGATGTTGCCTTTATTGTGTCGGAAGTGTGAATCTCACAGTCAGTCCGCCGTTGGGTGTCTGCATAAGGTTTATTTCGCCGCCGTGCAGGTGTATGGCATTCTTGACGATGGCAAGTCCGAGTCCTGTACCGCCGAGCTTTCGTGATCGTCCCTTGTCTATCCTGTAAAAGCGTTCGCAGAGGTGTGGGAGGTGTTCGGGTGGCACTCCGACTCCATTGTCGCTGACGAAGCACTCGAGTGTGTGGTCGTTAATCTGTGTCGCTGCGACGGTGATACTCTTGCCGTGTCCGGCGTATGCGATGGCGTTGTCTATGAGATTGCGGAAGATGGAGTAGATGAGGCTGCGGTCGCCGAGTGCCATGCTGTTGGAGACATTGATTTTGAGCGTCATTTCCGCTTCATCGAGAGCTTGCCGGACATCGTCGTGTATGCCTTGCAGCAGTTCGTTGAGGTTTATGCGAAGATGCTCTTTTACAGTCTGTATGGAGTCCATCTTAGCCAATGCGGACATGTCGGAGAGTATGTTAACCATGCGTTGGCACTGTGCGTAGCTACGCTCAAGGAAGTGTCGGCGGTTTTTCTCGTCAATGTCAGGGTCGTTGAGCAGTGTTTCGAGGTATGCACTGATGGTTGCGGTTGGTGTCTTGAGTTCGTGTGCGGCATTTTGGGTGAGCTGCCTTTTGAGTTGGAGCTTCTCATCTTCCACCTTCAGGTGTTCTGTGAGGGCGAGTCGGCGGGCTATCTGGTAGAGTATGAGGCACAGCACTATGGTGATGGCTACGATAAAGAACACGAAGGTCTTGTCGATGGTGAGGTCTTTGTATAGTTGGCTGTTATAGGGCAGTGCAGACCGTATGATGATGCCTCTTTTAGGGAATAGTGTGGCGGAGTAGAAGAACTTCTCGCCCATGGTCTGCGAGTTTCGCTTTATGTCGTATCCATCGCCGTCCTGAAGTGCCTGTCTGATTTCCTGCCGGTCTATGTGGTTCTCCATTGTGGAAACGGTGTTCACGTTGTCATACAGTACCTTTCCGTCGGTGGAAAACACTGTTATCCTCACGCCTTTTACGGAAGCCTCAATCTTCTGTATGTCTTGCTTGCGTGGGGATGGTAACTTGGGGCTGGTGGAGTCTGTCCAGCACTGATCTATCTGATGGTTCACCACCTGCAGGCGGTTGTGTAGTATGTCGACCTTGTATGCTGTTTCCCTTTGATATTGGAAGACGAGAAACATCAGCGCCAGAAGCAGGAATATTCCGACAACGCTACAGAACATCCTGTTGGCGAAGGAATAGCGGTTAAGGGTGAGAAATTTATTTGAAGTAGTAGCCATATCCAATCTTTGTCTTTATGTTTTCTCCGTAGGGATAAATCTTTCTGCGCAGTCGGGTGATGTTCACGTCAACGGTTCTCTCGAGAACAACGGTGTCTTTAGGCCAAAGGCGGTCGATGAGTTCCTGACGTGTATATACCCTTCCTTTGTTCTTGAGTAGGAAAATGAGGATTTCCATCTCAAGGCGTGTAAGTTCTATGGCTTTGCCTTCAACGGTTACGGTCATTTCGTCAAGGTTTATGACGAGGTTTTCATGGACTATGGAAGCTCCCTGCCCCAAGCCCCCCTGCCCCCTAAAGGGGGTGTTAAGGTAAGCTCCCCCTTTAGGGGGCAGGGGGGCTTGGGGGAATCTTCTGAGCACAGCCCTTACCCTTGCCTTCACTTCCTTGATCGACAGGGGTTTGGCGATATAGTCGTCTGCGCCTATGTCGAGCCCTTTGACAATCTCCTCTTCGCCGCTGAGGGCGGTGATGAATATGATGGGTATGTGGGCTGTCTGTGACTTTTGCTTCATGAGACGTGCGAGTCCGAAGCCCGAAATCTCGCCCATCATTACATCAAGAAGGAGCAGGTCGTATTGCGTAAGGTCTCTCTTCAGGGCTTCCTCTGCGGAAAAGGCAGTATCCACGTCATAGCCTTCAGCGGAGAGATTGTATTGCAGTATCTCCGCTATGTCCTGCTCGTCATCTACAACAAGAATCTTCTTCATAAAAGTGGGTTCTATAAATAAGCCCCCCCTTTAGGGGTGGTAACTGGGGTAGGGGGGCTTATTGTCTAAGTCTGGCAAGTCCGCGTATGAGGTGGCGGAGGGAACCTATAAGTTCTTGCGTCTCCTGGATGATGTTTATATACACGAGTTCGGCGTTGCTTGCACCGTTTCCTTGCGAGTGTGCCGTCATCGTGTCGATGTGTTGCTTACGCAGACTGGAAAGTCTGGCCTGCAACTGCTGGGCATCGCGGCGTATGTCGTCGGCGAGTGTGAAGTCGTCGTCTTGCAGCATTGTTATGGTGCGTCCGAAGAGTGGGTATATCTCTTCGCTGATAGCTGTATAAGACATATAGACCTCCTGCGGAAGGGGTGAGAAACGATTGCCGAGATGCTCGATAAGGGGTTCGGAGAGTCGCTTGAGGCAGTAAATCATCTGGCTGGCGGCGTTGTTGGCGAGGAAGAACCAGGTGTTTTTCTCTATTGCCACCATCGGGTCTATGCGTCTCATGCCGATAATCTCACGGCGGCGTATGCGTTTCCAGCGTTTGCGCTCGTCCTCAAGATGCGAGTAGGAATGTTTTATGCTGTTGTAGTCATCGTTGAAGAAGGCGTCTGCCATCTGCCTGAACTCGTAGCGCACGAAGTCGAGAATCTCAATGTTCGACAGTTTGCTGTGTCTGGCTATGAGCCTGTGTGCCTCGTTGTAGATTTGTGCGGTATCGGCAGAACCCGGACGGGGCTGTGGCAGTGATGCGAGCTCCCTGAATATCTCGTTGAGTTCATCCTTCTGCTTTGCCTTCTTTGCATATTTTATATTGCTGCGTATTAGGAGGAAGACTGCCAGGACAATGAAGGCAAGCATCAGTGTTATTCCGCCATAATACATCGTTGCACATACTATTGAAGCGAAGATAAATGCTACTCCAGCTGTTATGAACCATCCGCCTATGACGGACAACACGCCCGTGATTCGGAATACCGCCGATTCTCTTGTCCATGCCCTGTCGGCAAGCGATGAACCCATTGCCACCATGAAGGTAACATACGTTGTTGACAGCGGCAGCTTGAAGGAAGTGCCGAGTGCCACGAGCAGACCGGCGAGCACAAGGTTTACTGCTGCGCGAAGTAGGTCGAAGGCAGCTCCGTCTTTCAGTTCCGCTTCCTGCACATTGAAACGAGTGCCAATATAGTGGCGCAGTGGGGTGGGGGTGAAGCGGCAGACGGTTTTTGTAACGGCGAGCGTGTTGCGTACAAGCGAACGTGCGCCATGCGAAGAACCGAACATTTCGTCGCCCTCATCCTGACGTGCAAGGTCGACGGAGGTCTTCACCACATTGTGTGCCTTCTTGCTCGTGGTGAGTGCCACAACCATTATTATTCCTGCCCCGATGAGGTAGAATATTGGTGTCTTGGCAGACTCCATCAGCGATGTCATCATGAATGTGGAGGCATCGCCGGAGCCGTTGGCCACAAAGTCCTGATAGGAGGATATGCCCGCCAGCGTTACGCCGATGAAGTTCACAAGGTCGTTGCCGGCGAACGCCATGGCGAGCGCGAAGGTGCCGGCAAGAACCACTATGCGCAGGACATTCACTTTCAGCAGTGTCAGCACCGTCATCAGCAGTGTGAAGAGGGCAAAGCAACCTGCCACTATCTCCATCGTATTTCCGTCGATGAAGGCCTTAAGCTGAGGCGTCATCAGCGACGACCCTTTCAACCCGTTGATTAGCAGGAAATAGACTATTGCAGTAAGACTCAGTCCTGCAAATACGCCCTGCCTTATTCTCGCTCCTTTGCTGTAGGTGAAGGTGAAGATTATGCGTGTGATGTATTGGACTATCCATCCGAAGACGAACGCCACCGCCACAGACATGAATATGGCGATAATCACTTGGAACGCCTTGTCAGTATTGAGCAGTATGCCGAGGGAGAGACTGCTGTCGCCCATCACCTTCAGCATAGAGATGGCGAAGGCACCGCCGAGCAACTCGAATACCATCGAGACGGTGGTGGATGTGGGCATACCCATGGAGTTGAAGATGTCCAGCAGCACCACGTCAGTAACCACTACGGCGAGGAAGATGCACATCACCTCCTCAAAGGAGAAATAGGATGGCGTGAAGATGCCGTGGCGAGCGATGTCCATCATGCCGTTGGAGAGCGATGCTCCCGTAAAGACACCGATGGCGGCTACGATGATGATTGTCCGAAACGTTGCCGCCTTGCTGCCGATGGCGGAATTGATGAAGTTAACGGCGTCGTTGCTGACGCCCACTGCGATGTCGAATATTGCTAACAGGATTAGGAATATTACGATGCCAAGATAGATTGTACTCATGCAATATAATGTTTTTTGGGCGCAAAAGTACTCTCTTGGTGTTACATTCCCGTTACATCGGTATTAACAGAAGGTTAAGGCGCAATCCATAGCTGTGTCAAACTTTTAGCTCCTCCTTCAGGGGGCTGGGGGGCTTACTTCCCAATCTTATATCTCAACACAACCTTCCAGAATGCTTCGTGGCTTGCACGCTCTATTTGTGTCAGGTAGAAGTATGTTATGAAGCGTGCGTTGCGCGATGCGTGTCGGTAGAGGAAGGAAATGTATCGGGGTGTTTCTAAAAGTTTTTGGTAATACTGCCCGCGGTGGATTATGCGGTGCAGGTATTCCACTTTCTTTAGGTATTGTTCCGTATGCAGCTGAGACAGAACACTTTCCGCTGCATACACCCCGCTTTGCAGTGCAAAGTATATGCCTTCGCCAGTGGGGAGGGTTACAAGCCCGGCGGCATCACCAATGAAATATAAGAAGTCCTTGTATGCGGGTTTCTCCATCAGGCTGTTGAAGGGGAGCATAGCACCTTTCAGAGGATATTTCTCCATGTTCTTCACTCCAATTTTCCGGCAGAAGGAGGTCATTATCTGGCTGACACTTTCTTTCCCTTCTTTCCCCTCCTTTACAAGTCCGATGCAGGTTTTCTCTCCTTTCGCAAACACCCATGCATAGCTGTTGGGTACTATGTCGAAGTATATCCTTACGCCGTCCATGTTAAGGTCTTCCCTGTCAACATTTATCTCAAGACACAGGGCGTCATCGGGTCTTTTCTTGAAACTGCTGTCATGTTTTGCCAACAGACGCTCCACAGAGCTGTTGGCGCCGTCGGCGGCTATCAGGTTGTCGAATTGTATCTGTCTGCCCGATGACAGTGTGGCGGTCTTGCTCTCGAAATCCACCGCCTTCAGTGCGTCGCCTTCCATGACCGTTCCTCCCATCTTCTGGAAATGCCGCAAAAGGAACTCATCAAGCTTTGGACGGCTGAGAAGCATTATGCGGCAGTCGGTGTCGCGCAACTGTTTCGGCTGGAGATTACGGTCGGTAAGGTCGCAGGTCACCAGCTCGTCCATGCCGCGGTAGAGGGAGAACCTTGCCTCTTGTGACATCAGCGAGGTGTTGATGGCCTTGCTGTAATCCTCTTCGCCGAGCAGGTGGCGCAGACACTGCTGTGACTTATGGGTGAACAGTCCTGCGCAGAGTTTTGTGCGTGGAAAGGTGCGCCTGTCCACAATGCAGCACTCCGCCCCCTCTTTGCGAAGCCTTATGCCGCAACTGCTCCCTGAAGGACCGCCGCCGATTATAAGGGTGTTGAAGTGAATGATTTCCACTGTTGGTATGTTTGATAAGTTGGAAGTTAAAGGAAGTTAGAGGAAGTTATGCTGCAGCGGAAGTTAAGGGACATATGTGTTTTATAGTCAGTAAGTATTGTCCTTTTACTTCCTTTAACTTATTAACTGCAGGAACTCTTCCTCGTTCATTATTCTTATGTTCAGTGCCTGAGCTTTCTCCAGTTTTGCGGGTCCCATATTCTCGCCCGCAAGGATGAAGGATGTTTTTTTGCTTATCGACCCGACCTTCTTGCCGCCGTTCTGCTCGATGATTACCTTGTATTCGTCTCGGCTGTGGTGGGTGAACACTCCGGAGATAACTATTGACATCCCTTCAAGACGGTTGGTCTTTGCCGCCTGCTGGTCCTCGGAAATCTGGAACTGCAGGCCGTACTGCCTGAGGCGTTCTATGATTTCCCGGTTCTTGCCGTCGGCGAAATGGCGCGTTATGCACTCGGCAAGCACCTGCCCCACACCGTCTGTGTCAGTCAGTGTCTGCGGGTCGGCTGCCATGAGGTTGTCGAGCGAGATGAATCTGCGGGCGAGAATCTTTGCTGTGGTCTCGCCGATTTGTGGTATTCCAAGCGCGAAGAGCACCCTCTCGAATGTCGCCTGCTTGCTCGCCTCTATCGCGTTGATGATGTTCTGTGCCGACTTCTGCTTGCTGCCGTCGCCGTTCAGCTGCTCCACACGCAGTTGGTAGAGGTCGGCTATGTTGGTTATCAGTCCGCTGTTGTAGAGATGCTCTATTATTTCCGCACCCAAGCCCATGATGTTCATAGCCTTGCGCGACACGAAATGCTCTATCTTACCCTTTATCTGTGGCGGGCATTGGCTGCTGTTCGGGCAGTAGTAGGCAGCCTCGCCGGGATTCTTCACCAGCTCTGCGCCGCACTCGGGACAGTGGGTGATGAATTGCACTGGCACGGCGTCTGCCACTCTGCTGTCCTTGTCCACGCCCACTATCTTCGGTATTATCTCGCCGCCCTTTTCCACATACACGTTGTCGCCTATGTGGAGGTCAAACTGCCTGATGAAGTCCTCGTTGTTCAGAGTGGCCCGTTTCACGGTAGTGCCGGAGAGTTGCACTGCGTCCATGTTGGCTACGGGGGTTATGGCTCCTGTCCGCCCCACTTGGAACGACACCGAGTTGAGGCGTGTCGTTGCCCTTTCTGCCTTGAACTTGTATGCTATTGCCCATCGTGGCGACTTTGCGGTGAATCCGAGGTTCTTCTGCTGCCTCAGCGAGTTCACCTTCAGCACTATTCCATCAGTGGCAACGGGCAGGTTCTTGCGCTCATCGTCCCAGTAGTCTATGAACTGCAGCACCTCCTCTTTCGTCTTGCACAGCCTCATGCCCTGCGAAATCTTGAACCCCCATTGCTCCGCCATCAGCAGGTTTTCGTAGTGCCCTTTTTGGCTTACGGCAAAGAGGTCCTGCGGGTCTTGCTCCGGGAGGATGAGGTAGTAGAGGTATGCGTCGAGTTGCCGTTGTGCCACAACCTTGCTGTTCAGGCTTTTAAGTGTGCCGCTGGCAGCGTTTCTCGGATTGGCAAACAGCGGTTCTTCCTGCTGCTCGCGCTCCTTGTTCAGCCTGTCGAAGCTTTTCCACGGCATGAGTATCTCGCCCCTGATTTCAAACTCGTCGGGTATGTTGTCGCCTGTCAGAATGAGTGGTATGCTTCGTATGGTCTTCACGTTCTGCGTTACGTCATCGCCCTTCACTCCGTCTCCGCGCGTTACTGCATATGCCAGTTTGCGGTCTATGTATGTCAGCGATATGGAGAGTCCGTCGTACTTCATCTCCGCGCATATCTCGAAAGGCTCGCCGTTGAGGCCGCGTGATACGGAGTCGTAGAACTCCGCCACCTCTGCCTCGTTGTACGTGTTTGCCAGCGACAGCATGGGGTGCTTGTGCTGCCGCTGCGTGAAGCCCTCCTGAAGGTCGGAACCCACGCGCTGTGTGGGGGAGTTCGGGTCGTATAGTTCCGGGTGTTGTGCCTCCAGTTCCTGCAGCCTGTGCATCATTTCGTCGAACTCTCGGTCGGAAATTGTCGGAGAGTTCATGACGTAGTAGTTGTGGTTATGCTCATGCAACTGCCGGCGCAGGGTGGCTATATGTGCCTTGAAGTCGTCCATAATATTTAAATTGGGAGTTACGGGAAGTTAGAGGAAGTTTTTCTTTTGGGAGTTTGGGGTGTTTTTCTTTTTGGAGTTAAAGGAGATATTTTGGGAAGTTAAAGAAGTTAAAGAAGTCAAAGGAGTTAAAGACATTACCTGTTTAGTACCAATTTCAACCCGTATCTGAGAAAAAGTCATTTGTCTTTAACTCCTTTAACTCCTTTAACTCCCTTAACTCCCTTAACTCATTTAACTTCCCCCAATCTCTTTTAACTCCCTTTTAGCAGCTCTGGTCTGAGCCTCTGGGTCCGTTCTATAGCCTGTTCCATTTCCCAGTCGCGTATCTTTGCCTCGTGGCCGGAGAGCAGGATGTCAGGCACCTTCCATCCCTTGTAGTCGGCGGGTCGGGTGTAGATGGGTGCTGAGAGCAGGTTGTCCTGAAAGCAGTCGGAGAGTGCGCTCTGCTCGTCGGTTATCACTCCGGGAATGATGCGCACTATGGCGTCTGCCATTACTGCCGCCGCCAGCTCTCCGCCCGTAAGCACATAGTCGCCGATGGATATCTCCCGTGTGATGAGGTGGTCGCGTATTCGCTGGTCGATGCCCTTGTAGTGGCCGCAGAGTATTATCACGTTGTTGAGCAGGGACAGTTGGTTTGCGATGGGCTGTGAGAACTGCTCTCCGTCGGGCGAGGTGTATATCACCTCATCGTAGTCGCGTTCCTCTTTCAGCGCTGTTATGCAGCGGTCTATGGGTTCGCACTGCATCACCATGCCCGCCTGTCCGCCGTAGGCATAGTCGTCCACACGCCTCCATTTGTCTTGCGTGTAGTCGCGCAGGTTGTGCAGGTGTATTTCGGCTAATTGCTTCTTCTGCGCCCTACCGAGTATCGATGTGTTTACAAAGCCCTCAAGTATTTCGGGCAATACTGTGATTATGTCTATCCTCATGAATATTTGGTGTTCTATATCTCCTTTTGCATTATCTTCTCTTTTGTCATCTCATACCCCTCATTATACAGCCGTAGGAGTTTCCTTGTGTCCCTCTCCAGCCTGTCCACCTCTATCGGCTTCTGGGGGCGTATCACTATGATTTTTCCCTCGCTCTCCAGTTTGTCAATCAGGTCGAGCTGGCTGTTGTATAACTTTGCGCGCGAAGACAGTGCGAGGCGCAGGCGGGGGTATTGGCTGTAGATGAACGGCGGCACCTTCCATCCGTTGTCCTTCTTGCGGTAGCCCTTGTTGCGTGTCAGCACCACCACATTTTTCTCGTGTCCCAGTGCCATTGCGCGTTCTATGGGTATCGAGTCGGTAAGCCCCCCGTCGAGCATCGGCTGACCGTCCACCTCTACTATCCTGCTCACGTAGGGCAGGCTGCCGCTTGCTCGAAGCAGTCTCAGCAGTCTTTCGTGGTCGTTCTTCTCCGTCAGATATTCCGCCCTTCCCGTCTGGCAGTTGGTGGTAACAATCTCGAATACGGCAGGGTTGTCTCGATAGGTGTCGAAGTCGAAGGGGTATATCTCTTTGGGAAACTTGTCGTAGAGCAGGTCGGGGTCGAAGATGCAGCCCTTCTTCAGCAGATGGTGCAGCCCTACATAGTGGTATTTGTCCATGAGCTCTATGTTAGACACCTTCGCGCGCCCTATCTGCCGGCTCAGGTACGATGCGCCGTTACCGGCACCCGCCGACACTCCCACCACATAGTTGAACCATCTTCCAGCCTCCATCAGCGCATCCAGCACGCCGCAGGTGAAGACACCCCTCATGCCCCCGCCTTCCAGCACCAACCCTATGTTGTTATTAATGTTCACGCGCGCACTATATAGATGCGACTGCAAAATTAGGAAAAACAAACTATCTGCCGAAATTCTTGCAGATATAGTCGCCTGACGCCATGATAATTAATGATAATTCTTAAACCCAAGCAGTTCTTTTTATTATGAACTTGCTTTGCCACTATAAGAATTCTTAACCCCACCATCATAGAAACCATTGCCCTCTTTAACTCCTCTTTAACTCCTCTTTAATAGATATTGCCATATGCGATTTACTCCAGTACTTTAGCATGAAGTACTGCAGTACTTCTATAGGATTACTCCAGTACTTGGGCATGGATTACTGCAGTACTTGGCATGGATTACTGCAGTACTTAGGCATAAAAGTACTGACATAAGTATGCCGTATTTATTGCGTAGGTGTTACTTATGGTATCTGAATATCTATCTCAACATTTCTTTGAAAAACTTTTGCAAATTACAGATTGTTCCTAAATTTGCCCACATTACAAATAAAAACAGGAGCAATAAATCAAGTCCTCCCCCCTCCGTTATTTTCTTTGTTTCTTAACTAAAAGAACTTTCAAGATGTACAAGCAATACTTCTTTTTCTCGTTCCTCATACTACTATTCTGTGTAAGTGGAAATGCGCAGAAGCCCCAGACACATAATGCTCATGAGTATGTCGACCTCGGTTTGCCAAGCGGTGTAAAGTGGGCGACGTGTAATGTGGGGGCAAACCGTCCAGAGGAATATGGGGACTATTTTGCGTGGGGCGAGACAAGTGCAAAGAGCGATTATTCTCCCAGCAACTGTCTCACATACAACAAGAATATGGCGCAGATGTACTCAAGCGGCATATTGAGTAGTGAAGGTGCTCTTGCGCCCTCATACGACGCAGCTGCAAAGAACTGGGGTGGATTATGGCGTATACCTACTCTCAACGAGATAAAGGAACTGATAGGCAATACTATAGAGACTTGGACAACCAAGAACGGCGTGTATGGACGTAAGTTAACGAGCAGGCATAATGGCAAGTCTATATTCCTTCCTGCAACTGGTTATCGTCATGGCACTTCGCTCTATGATGATGGTGTTGATGGCTATTTCTGGTCATCGACCCCGTTGGAGGATGGGTCGCAGTGTTCGTATCTTCTCCTTAACTTTTCGGACTATTTCGACTGGTATGACTACCGCCGTTTCCATGGATTTACGGTTCGCCCCGTTACAGAGTGTAACATTAGATAAGAAAAAGTGAGCAGAAAAGTGAAAAAACACGTTTGTCAGACCACCCATATGCTCTTTTTTGTTATCTTTGCGCCCGAATTAATGTGCGTTTGAGAAGCAATTTTATGTTGTTCTCATGGCGCTCATGACAGCCCTTAATATTCTTCTGGTGAATTGTCGGGGTAGAATGTTCCTTGCATCTTTTTTTTGAAAAAAATGTCTGTTGCGCAGGGGCCTTGTTCGCAGGAAGACGGACAAACTTTATCGCAGAACGAACGTAACTGTATGGAAAGCAATGATTTGCAGCCCCATACAGGAATAAGAGAAGTGTCTAAAGGCGAAGAAAAGCCAAAGCAGATGCAGTGGTTTGTGCTTCGCGACCTCAAGCGGAGCAATGCTTTGCTACCTGCCTACAAGATGCTCGGTGAGCTCGGTTTTGAAGTGTTCACCCCATTGATACACCGCATCTTGACCCGAAATGGCAAGCGCACGGCACGCTATGTGCCCTTCATTCCCAGCCTCCTCTTTGTGCATTCCACACGGGAAGATATGAACCCTGTGATTGACAGGACCCCCACCCTGCAGTACCGCTATGTAAGGGGTGGCAGTCAGTATGAACCTATGGTGGTCCCAGAGAAGGAGATGACAAGATTTGTTGAGGCGGTGCAGAAGGCAGAACATGTTACATACTTCAGGCCAGAAGACATTCCAGATAGCCTGACAGGGAAGCAGGTTCTTATAGTTGGTGGTACGCTGAATGGCTACACCGGTATCCTGATAAGTCGCCGCGGTTCAAAAAACAAGACTCTCCAGTTGGAAATCCCCGGAGTGCTGTGTGCCCGCATAGACGTTACGGGTGTGGAGTACATAGGGATTGACAGTAAATCATGTCCTGCAGACTCAGCAGCATGTGGAGCCTAAGGACATAATATTTTTTCGACGAATTTCGTGAATTTTACGAATTGTTTTAGTCTGCTGGAATGCGAATCCGTTACTTTTCGGGAGACTTGTTAGCGTCTTAACCGTTTGAAAACTTGGTAGTTCTGGTTTTGTATTGAGAAACAGAGGGAGTAACGAGATAACAAAATAGATACAAATATTGCAGAATAATTCAG
>JABUUG010000040.1 GCA_021443285.1 Bacteroidaceae bacterium | reverse complement strand
GTTTCGAAGCCTCGAAATTTTGAAAAAAATCCTTTACGATATCGCCGACCAGTCTATCATCTCCTTCTTCAGCTCCATAAGCCTGCGGCGGAGTATCTGGTTTTCGGGCAGTTTCAGTTCCGCATCCCGCTCTATCACCTTCCTTGCCTCGTCGCGCGCCAGCTGTATCAGCTCTCCGTCGCGTGCTATATTGGCTATTTTCAGGTCGAATGCCATGCCGCTCTGCTGTGTACCCTCAAGGTCGCCGGGACCGCGCAGTTTAAGGTCTGCCTCTGCTATGCGGAAGCCGTCGTTTGTCTCGCACATTATGTCGAGGCGTTTGCGCGTCTCGCTGCCTATCTCCCTTGAGCTTATTAGCAGACAGTACGACTGCGATGCGCCACGCCCCACCCTGCCGCGCAACTGGTGCAACTGCGACAGGCCGAAACGCTCGGCATTGTTTATCAGCATCACAGATGCATTGGGCACATTCACGCCCACCTCTATCACTGTGGTTGCAACGAGTATATGCGTCTCTCCGCTGACAAACCGCTGCATCTCTGCATCCTTCTCCGCTGCGGGCAACTGACCGTGAATCTTGCTCAGCTTGTATTCCGGGAATATGTCGAGCAGTCGGGCATAGCCTTCCTCAAGGTTTTTCAGGTCGAGAGCCTCGCTC
This sequence comes from Bacteroidaceae bacterium, assembly GCA_021443285.1. GTDB lineage: Bacteria > Bacteroidota > Bacteroidia > Bacteroidales > Bacteroidaceae > Prevotella. The sequence continues at coordinate 10,169 of JABUUG010000040.1, read as the reverse complement.
TCCTTTATCAGCGGAAAGACTATATACACCTGACGCCCCTCGTTTATCTGGTAGCGTATGCCCTCATAGACATCCGCCATCTGGTCTTCATACTTGTGCAGGGTCTTTATGGGCTTGCGTCCCGGCGGCATCTCGTCAATGACGCTCACATCGAGGTCGCCGTAGATTGTCATGGCGAGCGTGCGGGGTATGGGTGTCGCCGTCATCACGAGTATGTGCGGCGGGTTAGTGTTCTTGCTCCAGAGCTTCGACCTCTGTGCCACGCCAAAGCGGTGCTGCTCGTCGATAACGGCAAAGCCGAGGTTGGAGAACATCACGGGGTCTTCGAGTACGGCGTGTGTGCCGATGAGTATGTTCACCTTCCCCGTAACGAGGTCTTCGAGTATCGTCTTTCTCTTCTTACCCTTCACCGAACCTGTCAGCAGCTGTACATTCATCTGCGGCACATCGCTTTCTCCGCTGTCCCTCATCGTTAGGAAGTCCGTGATGGTCTGGTAGTGCTGCTCTGCAAGTATCTCCGTCGGGGCAATGATGCACGCCTGATAGCCGTTGTCTATGGCAAGGAGCATCGACATCAGCGCAACGAGCGTCTTGCCTGAACCCACATCACCCTGCAGCAGCCTGTTCATCTGCTTCTCCGACGATACGTCGGCGTGTATCTCCCTTATCACCCTCTTCTGTGCCTCCGTAAGCTGGAAGGGCAGCTTGTTCCTGTAGAAATCGTTGAACACCCTGCCCACTTTCGGCATCTTGTAGCCCACATACTTGTTACGGTGTGATGTGGCGTAGCGCAGTATGTTCAGCTGCACATAGAACAGCTCCTCAAACTTAAGCCTGCGCTGTGCGTCTGCCACGTCGCGTGTGCTTTTCGGGTAGTGTATGTTGCGCAGTGCGGTGTCTCTCGATACCAGTCCGAGCGTACTGACAATGAATTGCGGCAGCGTTTCCGGCAGTGTCCCCTTGAGGGTTTCAAGCAGTTTGCGCACTATTTTCTCCACAGCCCGAGAGGTGAAGTATGTCTTCTTCATCCTCTCCGTCGTGTGGTAGTGGGGCTGCATACCCATGTCCGAGAGGTTCACCTTTTCGGCAAGCTCTATCTCCGGATGCGTGAACTGCGGCACTCCCCTGAACATATTCGGCTTTCCGAACACTATGTACTGCGTGTTCACCTTCAGGTTCTCAGCGGGATTGTAATTGCGCACAAACCATGTTATGTCTGCATATCCGTAACCGTCATACAGATGCGCCACCACACGCTTCTTGTACTTTTCCTCTCCGAGCGTCTCGAAGCCCACTATCTCCCCACAAATCTGCACGAAAGGCATACCCTCGTGTATCTCGTTTGTATGGTATATCTTGCTCCTATCTTCGTATCGATAAGGGAAATATTCTATCAGGTCTGCAAAAGTCTCCAAACCCAATTCCTTCTTCAACACCTGTGAACGTTGCGGACCTACACCACTGAGATATGTTAAAGAAGTGGAAAGCATTTCACCATTATTATGGTGGGCAAAGTTATAAATTTGTTGAACAACAAAAGTTTAGATAGTCAAAATATTGTAATTTTGCAGCCAAATAACACAAATAACATGCAGAAAATAGTCTTTTCTTCGTCTTTGACAGATGAAATAGCCACTGCTTTCAGTGCTGCCGAGCACGATAAGACCTTCGTTCTTTACGACGAAACTACCTATCAACTCTGTCGCCCGATAGTGGAAAATGCCCTAAAAAAAGTTGCCGAAGACATACAGGAAATCATTATACCGGCTGGCGATGACAACAAGAATATAGCAAGCATTTCTAAAGTTTGGGAAGCACTCTCCAAGGGCGGGGCAACACGCCACTCGCTTCTCATAAACATCGGCGGCGGAATGGTTACAGACCTCGGCGGTTTTGCGGCTGCATCGTTCAAAAGGGGCATAAACTTCATCAACATACCCACCACTCTTCTCTCCCAGGTAGATGCTTCTGTAGGCGGCAAGACGGGTATAAACTTCTGCGGCTACAAGAACGAGATTGGCGCTTTTAGCGACGCATCTACGGTCATAATATCTTCGCAGTTCCTAAAATCCCTCGATGAGGAAAACATTCTCTCCGGCTATGCCGAAATGCTAAAGCACGCCCTGCTCAAAGACAGGCAGATGCTCAATGCACACCTCGCCTTCGATCCCTACCCCACCGCCCTCCTTTCACCTGAAAAAGAAGAAAAAGCGCACAACGAAAATACAACCCCTGCTTCCGGTGCGTCAGTGCTGGACACTCCCGAAAACTACTACACCACCATACAGCAGATGGTTGAGCAGAGCGTAGCCGTAAAGCAAAAGATTGTGGAGGAAGACCCCCATGAAAAGGGAATACGCAAAGCCCTGAACCTCGGACACACCATCGGACATGCCTTCGAGAGCTGGGCTATGAGGCACAAATGCCACGTTCTGCATGGTTATGCCGTTGCCTGGGGAATGGTGTGTGAGCTATACCTCAGCGCGAAAAAATGCGGCTTCCCAACGGACACACTGCACAAGGTTTCCACCTTCATAAAGGAAAACTACGGCACGCCCGCAATCACATGCAATGACTACCCGGAATTGCTTGAACTTATGACCCACGACAAGAAGAACTCCAATGGAAATATCAACTTCACACTACTCAGAAACGTGGGGGAAATAGACATAAACCAGTCTGCTGATAAACAAGATATAGAAGACGCATTAGACTTCTTTCTGTTCTGAATATCCCTAAATCATTTGATATACAACAAAATGTAAGATTTATTGTTATATTTGTTACATTATGTTAAAATTCAATAACATAACTTTGCTGCGATTTTTACGGCATTGATGTGCCCACAAATCAACCTGCCTTTTACCAATATATGAGCGAAGAACTTAAAGAAAGTATAGACCTCCTACGCACAGTGTTCGACACAGTCAATGACACTGCCAAGCGAATGACCACCGGAAACATTGCGCATTGCCGTGCTTCTATACAGATGTATTCTGAAGCCGGAGCGCAGATGATTGAAGAGCTCAGGTTAGTGGTTGAAAAGATGGCAAAGGAACTCGATAGCTTGAAGAAATAAATTTAATAGATATACAACAATAACCTCGGAAGAAATTTCTTCTGAGGTTTTTTTATACTATGGTTATAGACATAAAAAGCAGCCAGCAAGTGAAAAAGAACTCGCTGAAAGCAATAATAAAAGGCTCGCGCATAGAAACGCTTCCAGGGGCAGCGGTGCCGGTTATAATAGGAATAGCCTTAGCTGCGGGCGATATGTACCGCACGGCAAACATACTTAACTTCAACCTTGTACCTGCAATACTATGCTTTCTCTTTGCCTGCATAATGCAGATAAACGCCAACCTTATAAACGACTATTTCGACTACAGGAACGGACACGACAGCAACGCACGCATGGGAAACGACAGGGTGGCTACAAAGGGATGGATGACAATGCCGTTCATGAGGGGAGTAATTGCAGGCACAAACCTGCTCGCTGCAATCACCGGACTGCCTCTGCTTTTCTATGGCGACTGGAGAATACTTATCTCAATAGGCATCTTCTGCATGATATTTTCGCTTCTCTACACCACTTTCTTCTCAAAGCGCGCATTAGGCGACATACTCGTACTGATATTCTTCGGCATAGTGCCTGTATGCACCACATACTATCTGCTGACAGGCAACTGCAACTGGTACATCTTCATGGCATCCGTAGCCTGTGGTTTTGAGATAGACTCCATGCTGGTTATCAACAATTTCCGCGACCACGACGAAGACCTTACAACAGGAAAACACACGCTCTCCCACATTTTAGGAAGGAGAAACATGCTTCTATATTACCTTATTATTGGCTTTATATGTACTGCCCTCGGCTATTTCTGCTTTTACCGATACGGCTATACCATGGCATTCCACCTGCAAATCATTTATCTCATTAACCACATAAACCGCTACAACACTATGCGGAATATATGGCAAGGCCCAAAACTCAACAAGGAACTGGCTAAAAACGGCAAGAACATTCTGCTCTATGGTGTACTCATCGCCGTAGGAATTATTCTGAAATTCGTATAGAAATCTACTTTCATTTATCTCAATACGCCACTAAAAAAGGCTTTATCCAGCCACTGCTTTAGGAGCTGACGCTCCTAATTTTTCCAAAAACCTGCATATATCCTCTCAAACTCCGCTCTCAAAGCCTTTTTGTCATTTATAATATCGCGCAGGGCGGAAAGGTGTTTTTCATTTGAAGAGCCTGGAATCCATAACTTTATGTATCCATCGCTCGAATATTTCTCTTCAAGGTGCTTGACAAACCTCTTGTACTGTAACTCATAGTCAAGCTCGGGATAGTTGGCTATGCCGTATTGTATTGTGCGCATAATCACCTTTTCTGGCACCAACTCACGGTCTGCTTCCGCAACTATTCTTCCGTACATACTGCGAGGACTTCTTGATGATGATGCCCTATGGTCTTCAACCGCCTCTTTCATTATGTTTATCTGCGCTGGACTAAACCATTTCAGCAGACGTTTGTCCGCCTTTATAATCTCTCCGGAACGCTTATGATGCACTGCACGCGGCCCTTCCAGTCCAAGGTCGTGATATGCCGCCACCACATAGCACATATCCTCATCTGCACCAAGCTGCCTTGCAAGTGCCAGCGACTCCTTTATGACAGTCTGTACATGCTCTGTGCTATGTGCGGCATCAAAGGCAAGATAACGGGGGATTATCTTGCTCTCTATGAAAGTCATCAACTCCAGATTAACCATAGTTCCTTTCTCCGAATATTGCCGTTCCTATCCTGACCATCGTGGAACCTTCCTCCATCGCCACCCTATAGTCGTGGCTCATGCCCATAGACACTATATCAAACGAAGAATAACTGCTAACAAACGCACTGTTTCCCTTCAGTTCATCGTAGAATGCCTTTGCTTTTCTGAACTCACTGCGCCACTGCATTTCGTCATCGCAGTATGTAGCCATGGTCATTATTCCGCGTATATCAATGCCATTCAGCTCTTTGTATTCGCCGCTTTCTATCCACCGCCAGCACTCTTCAATGGTAAAGCCGTATTTGCTATCCTCCTGCGCAAGATGCAGTTGCAGAAGTATTGGTATTCTTCTTCCATATCTCTCCCCCTGCCTGTTTATCTCCCTTATCAGCTTTACGCTGTCAGCAGAGTGTATGAGCGATACAAAAGGCGCAATATATTTCACTTTGTTGGTCTGCAAATGCCCTATGAAATGCCATTCCACGTCCTTCGGCAGGGCAGCCTCCTTGCGAACAAGTTCCTGCACATGGCTTTCCCCGAATATTCGCTGGCGGGCATTGTACGCCTCAATCAGCTCCTCCTCCGGGTGGTATTTGCTTACAGCACAAAGAGCCACACCCTCGCTGAGTGTGGCTTTTATGCTATCAAGATTATGCTTTATCTGCATTACTCTTCTTCTTTCTTTTCAGCTATCTTGTTATGCTCAAATACTCCCATTATCATTGTTTCCTGAAGGGTATTTATAAGATAGTCTGACGTATTGCCCTTCATTGCCTCATGGATATACTCCACAGCCTGTGTGAACGAGTGCGCCTGAACGAGGTAATACACATTAGACTTCTTCTCCTTGTTGCTCTTCTCATCGTAAATAATGAACTGTAACTTAGCCTTGAACCATTTGTCGTCGGTGTCCTTATCGCTGAAAAACACTTCGCCGTAGGCAGCCTTCTTTATGTCGGAAATCTCAAATGCACTGTACATCATCGACAGCTCCTCTGTTATCGTTGCCTCTGCCTCTGTGAATGAAAGCGCATCCACTACATTAAGCTCCGGTACAGGCTTTGCTGTGCCATCATCCTGCGTATGGGCTACCTTAGCCTTACATTCAAACCATTGTGAACTTCTTGATCTCATATTATATTAATGTTTATATTTTTTTTTGCGAGTTGCAAAGGTAGTTGTTTTCAACAATTCATTATTATTATCTTACCTTTTCTTTTATAAAAAATAAACTATGTGTATGATAATAGATGTGTATAATTGTTTATAACCTCTGCAATATACTGTTTATTATTGCTTTGCATTTGACAATGATGTTTTCATAAACCTAATGGTTATGATTGTTTATGAACATTCTCACTGTATTTTCATTACTACTGTCTAAAACTATGTGTTTATTGCTAATTATGAACACCAATTTTCTAAAACTATGTCTATAAATAAAGCACAGTATTAGCTACTGTGGTCGGGGCTACTTTCCCGAATAAAACACTCTTCTCCCCCACTCCATCAATGCGCCTCAAGCCAGTTTTTGCCCCATCCTGAGTCAGCCACAAGCGGAACCCTGAGTTTGCATACATTCTGCATTTCTTCTATTACTATCTTTTCCAACTTCTCTTTTTCGTCTGTGGCAGCTGTGAAGTTTAGTTCGTCGTGTACCTGAAGTATGAGTTTCGACTTGAGTTTTTCTTCCTTCATACGGTTGAAGACATTAATCATTGCTATCTTCATTATGTCGGCGGCAGTGCCTTGTATTGGTGCGTTCACTGCGTTTCGTTCTGCAAAGCCCCTTACCGTTGCGTTTCCAGATGTAATATCCGGCAGGTAACGGCGGCGGTGATATATAGTTTCAGCGTATCCTTTCTCCCTTACATTCTCTATCTGTCTGTCTATGAATGCTTTAACCTTAGGAAAGCTTTCAAAATATCCGTCTATAAGGGTTTTGGCTTCCTTGCGGTCAATACCGAGTCCTTCGGCAAGTCCCCATGCGGATATGCCATATATTATGCCGAAATTTGCGCTTTTCGCCTTACGTCTTTCGTCTTTTGTAACTTCTGATATTGGCTTTTTGTATATCTTGGCAGCGGTGGCAGCGTGTATGTCCTGTCCGCTGTTGAAGGCTTCTATCATGTTTTCGTCTTCTGACAGGTGTGCCATAATGCGCAGTTCTATCTGTGAGTAGTCAGCGGAAAAGAACTCCTCCCCTACCCTGCCTACAAAAGCCTTGCGTATTTCCTTGCTGTCTTCTCCTCTTATGGGAATATTCTGAAGGTTTGGTTCGCTCGAACTGAGTCGTCCTGTGGCTGTAACGGTCTGGTTGAAACTTGTATGAATGCGCCCCGTCTTTGGGTTTATAAGTTTTGGAAGTGCTTCTACATATGTGCCAAGCAGTTTCTTAAGACCTCTGTATTTAAGTATGTTCTCTACTATCGGGTGTTTCGACTTTATGGAGTTAAGCACATCTTCTGACGTTACATACTGCCCGCTCTTTGTTTTCTTTGGCTTTTCCAATAGTTGCATTTTTCCGAAAAGTATGTCGCCTACCTGTTTCGGCGATTGTATGTTGAAGTTTTCGCCGGCGTCTTCATATATTTTATTTTCTATTTCGGTCAGCCTTTCGTTGAACTGTACGTTTATTTCTTTCAGGCAGTTTGTATCTATACACACCCCTTCCATTTCCATATCTGTCAGTACGGGTACGAGAGGCATCTCTATTTCCCTGAACATTCTGAGTGCGTTTTTCTCTTCAAGCCTTTCAAGAAGATTTTTTCTTACCTCCAAAAGACTGGAAACGGGGAAGTCCGTCCGAGGACGTATTTCGGGTTGTATAAGATATTGGGCGATGGTTGTGTCGAAAAGTGTGCCTTTTATCTCTATTCCCATTTCACGCATCTCCTTTATCCGCTGTTTCATGTTCATAGACACTTTTTCTATGCTTTCATCTTCTAAAACAGCCGAAAAGTGGAAAATGCTATCTTTACTTTGCAGAATTGGCTCTAAAACATCTAAATTGATAATTTTTGCGTCAAGGCTTTTAGCTATAATTTTCTCTCTAACTTCTTCATTATTAATGTATATACCCTCTTTATCACCTGAATATTCCCCTTCTACAGCAACGTAAATATTTTCTTCCTTGCCATTATCCGCAAATAAGTCAAACAAATCTGGGGTATTTTCTTCATTTTTTTGCCTCTTGCCAGATTTTTTGTGTTTTGGGGTTGTTGNCGCTTGCGCGGGTTGTTGCTGATGTATTGCCGTTTTCTTCTTTTGCGCTTGGAATGAATTTCTTCAGAAGAGTTCGGAACTCCAGTTCGTCGAATATTTTCTCCAGTTCCTCTTCGTTTATATCTTTCTTTTCAAGGCTGTCTATATTTATTGTTGTCGGCACGTCTTTGCTTATTACGGCAAGTTTCCGGGAAAGTCGTATTTTTTCTTCGTTGTCCGTTATTTTCTGTAGTAGTGCTCCTTTCAGTTTGTCTTTGTTGTCGAGAAGTTTGTCTATATTGTCAAATTCGTTTATGAGCTTTATGGCTGTCTTCTCCCCCACCCCAGGACATCCGGGAATATTGTCTGCTGAGTCGCCCATCAGTCCGAGCAGGTCTATCACCTGTTCTGTGCGTTGTATACTATATTTTTCACATATTTCTTTTGGTCCGAGTATGTCATATCCGCCACCAAACGACCGGGGTTTATACATCTTTACGTTTTCAGTAACTAGTTGCCCGTAGTCTTTGTCGGGTGTCAGCATATAGGTTTCTATGCCTTTTTTTCCTGCGTATGTGGCGTATGTGCCTATCACATCGTCTGCTTCAAAGCCCGGCACTTCGAGAATCTCTATGTTCATTGCCTTTAATATATCTTTTATTATAGGCACTGACATCCTTATATCCTCTGGCGTAGCCTCCCTCTGGGCTTTGTATTCGGGAAAAAGTTCACTTCTGAATGTGCCGCCTTTGGGGTCGAAAGCAACTGCGATATGCGATGGTTTTTCCTTCTGAAGCACCTCATGCAGCGTGTTGCAAAAGCCCATAATGGCTGAAGTGTTCTTGCCTTTGGAGTTTATTCTCGGACTCTTTATGAGGGCATAATAGCTCCTGTAGATTATGGCGTAGGCATCTATTAGAAAAAGTTTCATGGTAGTTTGCATTTTTATGGCGACAAAATTACCAATATTTTTTATTTGTTATGTAAAAATGATATAACTTTGTCGCCGAATTTTTAGAAAATGAATGAGATATTACAAATAAGAAAGCCTGTTGAGAGTGAGTATTCGGAGTATCTGAAGCTTTTTGATTCAACCCTTCAGCATAAGGAAGATTTTCAGAATTTCCTTCTTTCACACATCAAGAGAATGGGCGGTAAGAGGGTGCGTCCCTTGCTTACAATGCTCGTTGCAAAAGCTGTGGGAGAGGTAACACAGAAAACACTTCTTTCAGCTGTGGCGCTGGAACTTGTACACACTGCATCTTTGGTTCATGACGATGTGGTGGATAAAAGCGAACAGCGCAGGGGACAGAAGTCGCTCAATTCGCTTGAGGGCAATAAGGTTGCGGTGCTCATGGGCGACTACATCCTCTCCACTGCACTGCTTACCATTGCTTCTTCAGACGACATACGCATATTGAGCATCATTGCAGAACTTGGAAGGACACTCTCTGATGGCGAAATACTACAGCTTGACAACGACACAAACCTCAATTTCTCCTACGACACGTACTATAAGATTATTGAAAAGAAGACCGCCGCACTGTTTGAGGCATGCTGTGAGATAGGCGTTATTTCAAGTTCTGCCAATGAAGAGGGTAGGGGAGAGGTTATGAAAAACGCACTGCTTTTTGGTAAATATCTCGGCATTATATTCCAGATACGCGATGATATTTTCGATTATCTGCCATCTGAAAAACTCGGAAAACCAGCTGCACGAGACATGAAGGAGGGAAAACTCACACTCCCTGCACTCTATGTTCTTAATGTTTCACGTGAAAAAAAGGTGGAAGAATGGGCAGAGAAAGTAAAGAAAGGCACTATCTCTGACGAGGAAATTTCACTTTTCATTGATTTTATAATTGCAAACAACGGCATAGTTTATGCTGAGGCACAGATGAAAACATTTGCAGACAAGGCGCACGAAGTTGTTGAAAACCTCACACAAAAGGAAGAATTGAAGCATAGTCTCCACCTTATTGTTGATTACTTCTCACAACGTACAATGTAGGTTTTGCACGTTATAATAATGAAGAAACTCCGAAGATTAGATTGCCAATCTTCGGAGTTTCTTTTATACATAAATTACTTCACCCCCCTATAATCAGAGTAATGTCTTTAACTCCTTTAACTCCTTTATACAAGGCATTGAACGAGCTGATCCCACAGTCTGCTTGTTCCGAG
>JABUUG010000003.1:26054-42483 GCA_021443285.1 Bacteroidaceae bacterium | reverse complement strand
TGGAACAAGAAGAAGATGAACATGAAGTTGGGCAAGGGTCGGTCTATGGACGTGCTTGACCCATGTGCAATGCTCATGATGATTTTCGCAGAGGTGGAATATGGCGATGAGTTATCATTCAGGCGGTACAGCCAACAGGAAGAAGATGATAACGCTTACCACAAGGAGAGCATATATGATGAAACAATCTGGTATTAGATGATAGGTTCAGAAGACATAAAGTCCGTCATCGGCTCGCTGAAGAATGACGGACATACGGTAACAATAGCGGACATAGCGTTTCTCGCATTATCCGACACACTTGCAGATAAAGATGCTATTCGCAGCCTTATCTACACAAACAAGAAAAGCGCAGGTGCAAAGGCGATGGATGCGCTTGCGGACATCCTCAAGCCGTATGGCATCGGCGATAAGGAGAATATCACAAAGGATGAGAACAGGGAGGAACTGATAAAACTCCTGAAGGATATTGATAATAGCGGCATGGACGCGAAGGATGCGATAAAACTCAAAGCGGACATACGCCTCAAGTTACAGACAAAGTTCGAGATAGAGGACAGCGAGAAGCAACGCCGTATCATCGTAGTGCCGAAGAAACACGACCTTATCTGCAAGTTTACAAACAGAGAGTGCAGCGCAATGCCGTCAAAGGAGGCGTGCATGACATATTACAATCTCGTAGAAGCATAGTATGAACAGGTTAGAACAAATAACATTCCTTCTTGAACACCCAGACGAATTGGTAAAGAAGAAGCCGTTTTTCAGGGGCGCAAGTTCTTTTTCCGTCAATGACCCGACAAACGGACAGGACTATAATGTGAACAACACACAGGCTGCCACTCTGCCTAATGTATATAAGACCATTGTCAGCCAAGACCGTTTCATGATGGAACTTGACCCTGACTCCCACGACATAATGTTTGACGACAACCTGCCAAGCATCTGTGTGAAGTTGAATGACAACAATTTCAGGGAGATAAAATGGAAACGTCTGCCACTGCCATTACAGAAGAGGATACTGGAGAAGCAAGTCCTTGTGCTGTGTGGCTATCCTGTAGAGTTCACATTGCAGAACGGCAACCCTACGGATAAGGAGATGGCTAACTACCACGCCTTCAAGAACGCATGGAAACGCCGCAATCAGGACGGTATGCGCACAAAGGCTGTCTATGCACAGAAGAGTCTCGGCGACTGCGCCCTGCTGTATTACATGGACTATAAGGGACGCATCAAGAGCAGACTTCTCACTTACGCCGATGGCTATCAGATAATATCACACAACGATGAAAACGGAGACAGACTGCTTGATGTAATATACTATCAGGACTGCAACAATATCATCCACATGGACTGCTACGATGACACCTATCTGTATTCATTCGTTAGCGGCATGGAAGGTGTCAATGGCTGGCAGATGCGCAAGGAGCGACACGGATTCTCCGAAAGCCCCGTTGCGACAAAGAGAGGAGATGTGGCATGGAACAATGTGCAAGACCTCATAGAGGCTTATGAGATAGTGTACAATATCTTCCTCGTTATCCAGAAACGGCACGGCTGGGGAATACTCTACATCAAGGGCAAGTTTTCGGAGAACGCGAAGAAGATTGCAGGAAGCATTATCCTCAACGACACATCCGTCGATGGTAACGGCTCAGCAGAGTTCAAGTCTCCACCGAAACCTGACGGAATCCTTGACTCCCTGAAGTCTCTTTTCAACCAGATACAGATAGGCTCTTCAACGACATTCCTGCTTCCAGAGGATATACGCACAGGCGGCGACATCAGCGGACTGGCTGTAATGCTCACGCAGTCATTGGACATAGAAGGCGGCAGCCTCTCTATCATAGACTGGCAGAACTTCGCAGACAAGTGTTGCAGGCTGTTCAAGGAAGGATTCTCAAAGGAACTTGTCAATACTGGCGCAAACCCGATGGCGTTTACGGAGTTCGCCAAGATGGAAATTAGCGCATCGTACAAACTATGGCGACCATTCTCTGTCGCTGAATACAACCAGATGCTTTCCACCATGGTCGGCGCAGGACTTCTGTCAAAGAAAACCGCCATTGAACTGAATACAGAAAGCAGACCTGACGAACTTGCGCGTATCATGAAGGAGGAAGAAGACAGGGACAAGAAGGAGCTGGAAAGACTTGACAGGGAGACTAAAGCCAATCAGGCAAACCAAACTGCGGAGCAGAATATCGAAACAAAAACCAATGAAGAGGGCGCAGTACAAGAGTAATCTATGATAGCGGAGTCATTATACATAAAGGTAGTGCAGAATGGAGAGGTGAAGCCTTTCCCAAATGCTGACAATCCTGCACGCATAGGCAAGTTCACGCATACGCGGCAGCGCATGGGCAGCGCACCAACGATAACCGCCACACTTGAATATCCGATATGCCTTGATGAACTTTGGACGCACGAGGAATATGTGGAGTTCAAAGGCGAGAGGTACTATGCAGACCAGACTCCGACTTCCTCAAAAGACAATACGAATCTATTCTATAAGCACGAGATAACATTTGTCTCCGAGCGCATAAAGTTAGAGAATACCTACTTCCTTGATGTCGTAACGCCGCTCACGCCGCAGCAATATAAGGACAGGAAACGCTCCAACTCCACCGATGTGAAGTTTTTCGGAGACGTGCATGAGTTATGTGCGCGTATCAACGACTCTCTGCTTTACTCAAAACTTGACAGCATTGTCGAAGGTCAGCATACTGGCTACCACATAGAGATTGATGACCCCGACCTGCGCAGCGAGACACTGGAGGTGTCATTCGACACGAAGTTCGTCACGGAGGCTCTCCAGTTCATTTATTCCACCTTCAAGATACCGTATTATTTTGTTGGGAAGACTATCCATGTGGGGCAGTATGAGAGTTTCATCGGTGGCGAGAACACCCTTGAATACGGCGACGACAAAGGTTTCCTCTCCGTCACAAAGACCAATGCCAACCAACGCCTTATAGACAGGATAACAGGCTGCGGTGGCGACCAGAACATACCCTACTATTATCCTAACGAGAACGAGTCAGGAACAGCGAAGTTCAGCACGCTGAATTTCGGAAGCACACCTGTAAGCATTGACCTTTCAAGCGTATATAAATACAATGCTTCCGAGAATGACACCTATTATCTTGAACGGCACAAGTCTTCGGAGAATGGCGGGAAAAGTTTCATGAACGCAATATTCTCGCTGGACGGATATTTCGATGATTTTAGGGTTGATAAGAAAGAGGAGGAAGGCAAAACCATATCCGCGTCTTCCATATTCAATGCCATAAAGCAACATACCACTACCGTATGGAAAAAGCGCGTATATTGCAGAAAGGGCGAGCGTCTGTCAAAAGGCTGGGACGATACAGAACAGGTAGAGGGCATAATGGCTGTCCAGAGCGGAGAGTTCAAATGGCATTTATATGGACGAGAACCAGAAACAAAAGCGTTTGACTATCCTGCGAAAGAGGTCGGCAAATCGGGATTCGCACTACAGATATGGAATGCTGATGACACAGAAGAAGACTCTACCATAGTAGATGGCACAGTCCTTATAGAGGGGTATTATTGGGTACATATCGCAATATCCATTGTACCGCCGATGTTCCCTGAAGATTTTGATGCCACTTTCCATGTTGATTACATAAGGACACAGTTGAGCATCAAGAGCGGCAAGCAGAGCAGCTTCACTCTTCTTATACACAGGACATTGTCTGATAATGACATTTACCACTCGTGGCAATACGATACAGACAAACATATTGCGCATAACAAGAGCGGATTCGTCATCAGCGCACAGGAACTTGCACAACTTCCTGCACATAACTACCTTCTGACATACGACCACTCTACAGACGAATGGACAGAGTCTTACACTCCTTCCCCGAATCCTGCGACAATCATTCTCAATGGTCGCAGTTATATCCAGCCGACAGGGAAACTTATGCCGTCCATATACCGCACCAGCGGAGGCGAGGAGCGTTTCTATAATGCCAAGAACAACACATACCCTGACGGCAAGGGTGGATATGTCATCTTCAAGAACCTGTATCATGAGGGGAATCCGCATGAGTACAAACAGGACTTCACGGATATTTACCCGACGATAAAGGGAATGAGGAACGCGCACCCTGCGCCGACCGACCCTACAACAGGGAAATATATATACGAGTCCGATGCAGAGTATGATGATGAGGGTCAGCAGATAACAGGGCTTAACCAGAACATGGCTGTTATCGCAGATGTGGCGTTTGATGAGCATGACTCCGATGAGACGGACACAGAAGGCAACTACCTACATCCATACTTCTACATAAAACTCCGCAAGTTTGACGGCAATTATGGATTCTCTCTCTTCGACCAAGCGTCTGCGGAAAGCAAGGCTGTCATTGAGATAACAAGCGGTACTTGTGCGGCTTGCAGCTTCACGATAAAGGCGACAGAGGGGTTGAAAAACCCTGTCCATGTGGACGCGAATGGAAACCTTGTGCCTGGCGATTACACAGACAGGATTTCAGCCAACAATCTGTCTCCGAACAACCAAGACACACAGACAAATGAGTTGTGGATTGCGGTAGAGAAGGACGCTGACACCTTCGGCACCATCATGCCCCATGCAGTGCCGCAGTACAGACCGAAGGCTGGAGACTCATTCGTTATCACTGGCATAGAAATGCCTACGGAGTTCATCTATGCCGCTGAAGCAAGACTCGACAACGCGCTTATCGAGTACATGAAGCAGAATAATGAAGAGAAGTTCACATTCTCTATCACGTTCTCCCGAAACTTCGTTGCCTCCCATGATGACCTTATGGCTCTGGTAAACGAAAATGCGGTTATCACGATAAGGTATAATGATGGCGAATACCTCCTGTTTGTCAAGACATACACCATCAAGTCAGACGGAAAGATACTGTATGAGGTAACTGTTGAGTTGTCCGATGACCTTGAACAGGGCAGCAGCGCACTGCGCACGGCTGTATCAGCGGCGACGACTGGCTTGCAGCAGACAATAACCTCCGACACGATTGCACGCGCTACAGGGTATTTCATCCGAAAGAATATCATTGACCAAGTGAATGCGAAGACGCAGTTTGCGAAGGGCATCACTATCGGTCGGACTATTGACAATGTAGATGCGAGCAAGGCGAGGGCTGAAAGGACTACGGATGCCACAGAAGAGGAAACCCTGATAACGAGAGGCATAGATGAATACGGTAATGCAGACCTGCAATCGCTGAAGTTAGACAATGGAAGCGGCATTGACAAAGAAGGGAACGCCTCACTCCAGTCTGTCTCTCTGCCAAACGGGAAAGGCATTGACAGCGAGGCAAAAGGTATTCTCAAATCCCTTGTAGCAGATATATTACAGAGCGAGGATTTCAGCAGCGGCAATGTAGGGAACGGCTTTAAGATGTGGGTGGAAAACAACACATCGAAGTTGGAGATTGACGAATTGCTTGTAAGAAAACTCGCCACTTTCCTGAAACTGGAGATTAGGGAATTGTCGTATGTCGGTGGAAACCTTGTTGTATCACAGGCTGGCAGCACGATAAAGACGGTCGTAGGCGTTGATGCAAACGGAAACGAAATACGCGGGCTTGACGGACGCCCGTCTGTCTTCTGGCAGAATGGGGCTTTTGTTGAAGGCGTGAAAAGACTCCGTTGCTATTGGGCTTCGGAAGACGGGAATACGATGACCACAAACACATGGCTCGTAGATGACCAAGCGAAATGCCAGACGATGAATGCTGCCATAGGCACTTATGACAACACTTCCAACAGGTATTACTACCGCCGCATAAAGGCAGTCGGCGATGACTATATAGAGTTCAGTACGGACGACAACTTCGAGGAGCATTGTCCGTCCACATACAACAACAACGCCAACTGCATACCTGCTATAGGGGACAAGATTATACAGTACGGCTACAGGCTCGTTACAGAGGATGAGCATCTGAAGAAGAGGACAACGCTTGTAGGACTATACACGAACTCCGACAATTCCCCTTCTATAGAGATATACGAAGGACTCGGTGTAGGAAGACCCGACAGCACAGGATATACCGACCCATCCACCTACTGGACTACGATAGACGACAATAGGGTGGTACTTATCTCTCCCCAAGGTGTAGAGTTCAACGCAAAATACTTCAAGTTCACAAGCGAGGGAGGCTACAAATATCCGACCGTATATAACTGCGGCGACTGGGAGACATCGCCGCATATAGGCTATCAGTACCAACAGTATTACTTCGAGGGCGGCACATTCAATGTCGCAGTGCCTTCTACGCAGCAAGACCCTATCATATCTGACGGACAGGGAGGCTGGAAGGTAAGCGATGGCTGGAAGCTCGTGGGCGGCTATCCTGAAAGGTTGTATCCTCCGTATATGGAGATAGAGCAGAGTATGAACGGCAGTCTTGCCCCAAATGAGAGCGAACAGGTAACAATTACTGTACGGCAGTCATCGACACAGGAAGACCTCACGCCGCGATTCATCTATATTTCTGTTACGCGCGACTCTGGAGACCCGCCATCTGACGCAGTATGGAATGCTTCGCACACTTCCGTTACCAACCCGTTCACTATTGCCTTTTCCGACCTCAATATAGACGGAATACACCGACTGGCGACAATCTTTACTGTGGTCGCTTCCGACACTTCTGGGCAGCAGATACAGAACACCGTAGATTTCTTTTCATAATATATCTAATATATGGCAAACAATACATTCAAGTCGCAGAGGAAGCATACGCGAGTGAAGTTTCAGCCGCTGACTGTCAGTTGCACGCTTGTATGCCTCACGCCGCAGTCTCCATGCACGCAGACAGTGAACGCGAACATCGTTCCTCCCGAATATGAGCCTAACCGTGCAGAAACACCTACTGTCATCCTGCCCGATGTGCGTGCCAATGACCCTGATAACATTTTCCATGCAGGTAGTGCCAACGAGTTTCTTGCTGTTGATAACACGCTTCAATGGTTTGTCGATGGCGAAAAACTGCCTATTGCTGGCAAATGGGTGAAAGGCACAGACTATGACATTATCACTACGTCAGATGACACTCGCGGCGCAATAAAGATTTACAAGAATATCGCCGCAAACGAGAAGGCTATACTGACTTTCAAGGGCGTATTCAACGACTGGCGCACTGGCATCAACTATAATGTAGAGTCTGACGAAATAGCCCTGTTCACAACAGATAAGGGGGCGAACCAGCAGTCTTGCACTGTTGATAAGCCTATAATCGTATATGACCCGTTATATGACGACTTGTTGCTATATGACTATAAGAAAGCAAACAACATTCCAGTGACAGGTCAGCGCAGCGACTATATCAACGGGAAATGCTTCGAACAGTCAGTAACCGTAAACTTCACTGATGGCGAGACGGCATTGGCAACACTACCTTCTGGAACTACGATGCGCCTATGCGTTCTCGGTACTACAACGCCTATCACTCCTAACAGCGAAGCACATCCTGAAGTGATGGCGGCGGCATATCCGACCGTCAAGTTCGACATGAGGCAGATAGCGCGTGCCGACTATGAGGTGCAGTTCGTAACGGACAGCAAGATTATATGCCGTGCGGCAATCGGTCTGGAGACAACGGTAACAATGCCGATGAATGGGCAACCGATGAACAACGCGGACATACCAGTATCAACACAGCAATACTTCAACTATGCACTGTTAAATCTTGCAGACCGCCAGGTTGATTATCCAGAACTGTACTATCTGCTTACGTGGTTCACGCAGGCACAGGTCAATGACGGCGGCGTATGGAGGTACGCGGAGGTAAAGCGATGGCAGGACGGTACAGACATGAGCGCGCCGATAGAAGGTCTCGGCATTGGTATCACGAGGAATGACTCATTCTTCGATATATGGTTTGATTTAACGCCGCATGACAGAGACACACTTCTTCTTGACGAGAACGGTGTGGCACTTTGCGATGAAGATAATAACCTCTTAATAGGCTAAACAATGTTATACAGTATTATCCCAGAACAGGCGGCAGGACAATACGGCATCAATCCAGTGCTTCACCGAGTGTTGGAGGACGGCAGTGTTATCATCAATGAGAATGAGTTACGCAAGATTAGTTCCGACATAAATACTGCGGCAGAAATGTGCAGTAGTGAACTACTCACAGACTCACAAGTAATGAACAGAATAAATAAAGATAAAGCATTATGAGCAAGGCAGGAGCAGCATTTACGGTCAGATTCTTGAAGAACGGAGACCAGATATACATCGACCAGAATATCATTCACGAAAATGGCACTGGTGCAGCACTCTTTCAGGCTATCAATCCTACTTCTGGAGAGGTGGTGCCTGACTGGAGCGTGGCAGCGAACCAGCCTATCATAGACATCTCGGCGCGCTCGGCGGCAGGATTCCCTGTAGATACCACAAGCGTATTGTGGGCTTTTGACGGCACTAATCTACAGTATGATGAAATAACCACATCATGGCAGGTCGAAAAGACAGGCAAGCCGTTCTCGGCACGCAAGACTGCTGTAGGCTCATATCAGTTGCGCATCACAAACAATATCGCATCTGCGGAAGAGGTGGGCAACAAACAGATTTCCTACAGCGTGTCGTATGTCAGCAATGCGGTCAGTGATACCTATCGCAGTTCTGTTGATATTATAATACAGCAGTCTGGCTCGTCAAGCCATATCGTCATCATTACCACCGACCGCACGACTATCAAGGAGGATGATGCCTCCACACAGGCAAGAGAGGACGAAGCACATCTCACGGCAGAGTGCTATTACGGCACTTCGCCTGTTACCATCGGACAGGGCGGTTATACACTCCAGTGGTATCAGGACGGTACGAAGATGGAAGGCAAGACCTCTTCTGTACTTACTGTAACCCGCAGCATGGTAGATGGAGGAAGCATCTTCGTGGCAAAACTATCACTTAACGGAGAACTTGTGGCACAGGACGCCCAGCGCATCAACGATATTGCCGACGAATGGCAGATAGCATACACGCCTACAAATAGCGGAAGCAACTATGTAACCATTGACCATAATGCTTCATTTAATATTTCCCTGACGAAGAATGGCACGGCGCAATCATTGGAGGGGGTTACACTTACAAGTAAGGTGTTCAACGCACTCGGCGTGGAGAAGGCGGTGTTATCAGGCTCTCCTATCACTATCACTCCAGCCTACTGTCAGATAGGTGATGGGGAGAATGTTGCGTATGCCGACTGCGATGTACAGGTAACAGCATCTTTTTAAGGACAATCATTAAAAACTTTATTTATGGCAACAAAGATTACAGAAAAACCAGTGGTTACGCAGATGACCGATGACGATGCTATGCTTATGGTCGTAGGCAATGCAACAAAACGCATGACAGTAAAGGATTTCCGCACACACCTCAACGACAATGACAACCAAGTGCTTAATGACCTCGCCTTCTACATAGACATCAACAAGAGGGCTTCTGACGGTAATGTAAAGCACGTTGATGTTGGCGGCAATGCCCACATGAGGCAGATGTGGGAGGACTCGTGGAAAGACATCCTGCTCCAGAAAGATGGCAACTGTTGTCTGCTCAATCCTAACGACTGCCGCTATACTTCTGAAGGCGAAGCGGTGGTGGATATGACTACAAACGAGATACTCTCCAAGTGGGCGCACTGCGACATGATGACCGTCATACCGCTCACATACGGGCATATACAGGAGGTTTCTGTCGGCGCGAACACCATACAGCGTCTATGGCTGTCGCTCATTCCGCTGCCAAACGGCTTTGTCATTCCGCAGCAGGTGGTTGGCAAGTTCACTGGATATGGCAGCGCAAGCGGAGGCTATCGCTCACTGCCGAACAAAGTGCCTACCACGTCCCAGACTATCAACACATTCTGGAACTGGGCGCAAGTAAGGGGCAAGAACTTCGGTCTCGCCAATGCGGACTTCCGCGATATATTACTGTTCTACATGATGAGCAAGTATGCGCAGCGCAGTTGTCAGGAAGCGACTCTCTCCGATGGTACGCTGATATGGGGAGTCGGGCTTGACGGAACAGAGTCTAAAGGAGCAGATAGGTTTAACGACCAGAAATCAATTACCACAGGAAAGACGCTCTCTCTCGGCAATGCTGACGGTAAGGTCGCCACAACAGATGCTAACGGAGACACCGTTCATTGCGTCAGCGTGCATGGTTTTGAAAATCCGTGGGGACAGTATTGGGAGATGGTGCAGGGCTTATGCTCCATAGCCAACTCAACAGACACATATCGCTGGCGCGGTAATGTTCTTCCTACTGGAACACCTACTGCCTCCTCATTCACTAATATTGACCATATAATACTACAGCGAGCATCATCAACAATTAGTTCTGTAGGCATTAATATTATAGCAGATGCTACAGGGCAAGGTGCCTATATGCTGCCAAAGGAGAGCAACGCTAATACGAACTATGGCGACTTTTATTATTGTTCTTCTTTGGGTCTGCTGTGGCTCTGGGGCGGTACCTCGAACAACGGGTCGGCTTGCGGTCTCGCTTGCTCGAACTCGAACAACGCTTGGTCGAACACGAACTCGAACATTGCGGCGCGCCATACTTTAAGAAAAGATTAGGAGGTCATTACTGCGTCATGGGAACACCTCCGATTACCATGAACCTTGGCGGCAGGTAGCGTATGTATAGCCTGTGTCTGTCAAAACAACATTCACCTTGCGCAACAGGTGTCAGCACCTTTGCCAGTGGCGTTAGTAAATCTATATAATAGAAGCTGAAAGCTACACACAGAAACGAAGCAAGCGGATAGAATGACATGAAGCGTGTAGGACACATATACGAGCAGATGGCTGTATGGGAGAACCTTGTGGAAGCGGAGCGCGTAAGTACAAAGCGAAAACAGAGTAATCTCGGAATAAGGAAGCATATTCATAACCGCTGGAACAATCTCATAGAGATACAGCAGCATATTCTTAATCATACAATGAGGACTGGAGAATATAAGCATGAGTTTCGGCGCAGCGGTCAGAATAAGTTGCGCGATATTGCCAAACTCCATTTTCATCCAAGCCATATCCAGCACCAGTCTCTTGTGTTAATGTCTATGAGAAGAGTTGAAAAGGCACTGATAGGGCGTACATACGCAAGCCGTATCGGTTATGGGCAGATTAAGGCGGCATTGGCAATCCGCAACTTTCTCCGTAAGCATAGAGGAGAAGATATATGGTACGCTCAATGTGATATTATCAAGTATTACGATAACATTTCTCATGATTTACTCCGTACCAATCTGTCTCGCTTATTCAAGGATAAAGATTTCATCAATGCTTTTATGGAGCCGTTCGAGCGGTATAGCGATACAGGCAAGAAGATACCTCTCGGCATACGACCAAGCCAGCAGGCAGGAAATATATGCCTTATGACTCTTGACCGATTTGCTACCGAAGAACTGAAATGCAAGGGATATGTAAGGTATCTTGATGATTTTGTTTTCTTTGCTAACAGCAGGTGGCAAATCAAATGGCGAGTGAAACGTATTGAGAAGCATTTATATAAGGAAGTGCCGAAAACCCATAGGTCTTTAGCCTATGGGATGTAAGGCACTATCCTTGTTGTTCAATATACCTTCTAATCGTTTCGGGATTTGCTTCCCCAATAGAGCATACAAAGTAACCATCACTCCATAGTGTGCGTTCAGCCCAAAACTCTCTTTTCAACTTATTCTCAAAGTGTCTCCAAGCGAATATAGTACTTTCTTGTTTGAGTTTTCTAACAATAGAAGTTACCGATATGTTAGGTGGATAGCTGATGAGAAAAATTATATGTATATTTGCAGCATGATTAAGACTATAAATAGAACATACAGATTTAGGATATACCCAAATGCTTCCCAGACGGAATTGTTAGCAAAGCATTTTGGTTGTACTCGCTTTGTCTATAACTATTTCCTTAATCAAAGACAAAAGCAATACAAAGAGAAAGGAGAAAGCGATAACTACTATGCTCAAGCAAAGATTCTAACTGAGTTGAAAAAACAAGAAGAAACTGCTTGGCTCAAGGAGGTAAATTCTCAAACACTCCAATTTGCGTTGCGTAATCTTGAAACAGCATATACCAATTTCTTTCAAAAGAGAGCAAAGTTTCCGAAATATCACTCGAAGAAAGGAAAGAATACATTTACTGTCCCTCAATATGCAACTATTGAAGATAGTAAGTTGTGGCTACCTAAATTCAAGAGTGGTATATCTATCCGTCTGCATAGAGATATTAAAGGCGAGATGGGTAAAGTTAGCCTAACTAAAACTCCGACAGGAAAGTATTTTGTATCAGTCTTCACAACGGAGGAATACCAAGAACTTGCACCCATTAACAAAGTAGTTGGTGTAGATTTAGGATTGAAAGACCTTTTGACGACATCTGATGGCGAAGTATTCAAGAATAACAGATACACAAAGAGATATGAGAAGAAACTTGCAGTAGCGCAGAAACACCTCTCAAGAAAAAAGAAAGGCAGTAATGAGTACGAAAACCAAAGGCTCAAAGTTGCCAAACTTCACGAGAAGATTTCTGATTGCCGTATGGACTACTTGCATAAGTGTTCTCACACTCTAATCTCTAACTATGATACCATTTGCGTTGAAGACCTTAATGTGAAAGGTATGTTACGAAATCACAAACTTGCAAAATCAATTACCGATGTGAGTTGGGGAGCATTCGTAACTATGCTAACATATAAGGCTGATTGGAATGGCAGAAAAGTAGTTAAGATTGATAGGTTCTATCCGTCCTCTCAAACTTGTAATGTCTGCGGCTTTGTTAATAGCGGAATCAATGACTTAAATGTAAGAGACTGGGCTTGTCCATCTTGTGGAACATCTCATAACAGAGATGTCAATGCTGCTATCAATATTCTAAAATTAGGATTAAACAATATATCGGCAGGGACTGTCGATTACACCGATGGAGAGGATAGAAGACCTAATCTTTTGAAAGGGCATTCCTCTGTGAAGTCGGAAGCCCACAAATCTTTAGTTTGTGGGTAGTTCACAAGTTAATCGTGAACGCCATTGGCATCAAGTCATTCTGCGATGACATGATACGCCATAATGTTACCCGCTTCAAGACCGTCTTCATTGATAAGGGTGGAAGGAAATATGATATAGATATTGCTTCAACATCCATAATGGAGATTAATGACCGTGAGGTAACAGAGGACAGTCAAGGAATAATGATATATACAGACAATAAAGAAAAAGTAATCATATAAACACCAATACGACCATGCTTACAGGAAGACTACAACACCGCTTCTTCAACGAAGCACCTGCGATATTCGACAAGGATACTCGCACAGTAACCCTTAACATCAACCCTGCCATACAGACCAATTCCGACACCAACGAGGAAGAGGAAGGCTACACCGCTGCGCAAGTGCAGATAGACGCACAAATGGACTATGCGCATATCAAGAGCCAACTCATAGAGGCTGCCTACGCGCCGAAAGAGGAGTTTGCCCTAATCATCAATGCCCTTGAAGCACTATTCGACAAACTCTCTGCTTCCGAGGCATTATCGGAAGAGGATATGCAGCATCCCGATATAGTGAAGTTCAAGCATTTCAAGGAATACCGCGCCTTGTGTGCGGCAGCAGCACATGAGGTAATGTCGCACTTCTAACATCATTATAACCCAAACCACCTATGGCAAAGAAAACCATAAAGGGTGCCTTCCCTGTGCGCTGGATGACGCAGGACGGTAAGCCGGGGAAAGACGGAGTAGGCTCTTACGACCTGCAACTGTCCGCTGACTCCGTGCTTATCGCCCTCGACGCAGAGATGCATCCGTCTGCGCTGTCCGTAACAACAGAGGTTAATATCGGTGTTTCTCATGCTAACGCCACCATTACCTCACTTACAAAGACCGACCCCTCATATCCGTCTGGGATGACTGTGGTATTGAGCGGCAGCGGCAACAACCGTAAGATGACTGTTACAGCGCAGCAGTCTGCAACATTCTCCGAAGGAGCGAAGTATCTCGTCACCCTTAACGCTACACTTGCTATTCAGGACAGCAGTGGCACATGGACTCATAATATCACGAAGCAGATAAGCATTATAGCACAACAGCCTGGAGCAAAAGGTGCGGACGCTTACACGCTCTCTGTAACAGGGCAGTTTGGGATGATGAAAGTATCGCAGTCAGGCACATATCCTAACCGCTTTTATCTTCAGGAGACGAAGGCTGTTACGATAAGGCTCATGGAGGGTGCATCGCCAAAATCCACAAGCGCATGGACTGGCAGCTCGAATGGTATGTATGGCTATTCCTTGACTGATAACGGGGTATGCACTATCACATTAACGGCAAACCAGTCGTATCTCATTGGTGCGGCAACAACACGAGAGGGTGTATATGTCTGTCCGACCTATGCGTCATTTACCGTTAATTGCACATACAACAGCACTGTTTATTCCGTCAATATCCCTGTAGAGATAGACACATCGGCGCAGTTTGTCAGCCTAAACAATGATATGCAAGGCTTCCAGCAGGATGTATATAACCTGAACGGCGACATAACGACAATCAGACAGACAGCCACAGCATTCTCCTTCAAACTTGGAGAGTTAGAGAGGATGTATGCCGATAATCTGATTGCGAATGGATATATCAATATGTGCTTCAATAACTCCTCGCCCACAATGCAGCTGCGCAAAGTGTCTTTATCAACAGGACGCTATTATGCCTATGCTGTACATGGAGGAAGATATGGCACGGCACAGATAGGTGGGACAGACAACTATTCCGCATATCTTTATTCCCCATCATCAGTCAAGTTGGATGGTTACAAGGATAAAGGAGGCACGACTCGGACAATGGTTCAGGACTTCTCTGATACTCCTGTTAATACAGGCAAGACAGTGTTCACACTTGTTCAAGCAACCTCATCTGACACATATAGCCTCCGTCCTATTGCAGGTATTGGCGAAGCAATGTTCCTTAACTGGTTTGTTCTTGTGGATGTAACGGACGCTCTCAATAATGCTGGTGGCGTGTATTGGCGCACTGAAGGCACTCATACTGGGGCATATATCGGAGAGAGAGGCGGTCTGACACTCGAATCATGGCTACAGGAAATCATTACAGGCTTTACGCATAACAAGGACGATGCGGCGGCGCAATCCAATATGCTTGGGGGAAAGACAATATCCAACCCACAACTCATAAGCCTCCAGAAAGATGTTTCTGCGCCTGTTGAAGGCATAGAAGTGTACAAAATGGATTTACAGGGCAGTTACACCGACTACGAATACGTGTTCTATGATAGTATTATCGCCAATGAGACATATACGCTCTCGCTCTACTCCAAACTCGTAGGCTCGGCTTCCAATCCTAAAGTTACCCTGTACTTCTATAACACATCAAGCGATTATCCATGTTTGGGGAGATATTCTTCAACGGCTGACACTAACCGATACTATTATAATGCTTCTGGATTTGACGGCGCGGCTGTACATACGATAACATCAGATTGGAAGATATTGCAGGCTACATTCACGACTCGGAGAAACGCGACACTGTCAGCACCTGTACGGATACTGGTCAGAGTGTATGCTCCTGTATATGTCTGCGATTTGAAGTTGCAAAAATACGGAGAAGCTGCGACAATATCCCTGTCAAGGAAAGACCTCCTTGACACTGGCATTGACATAACGAATCGGAAGATACTCTGTACCGCCGATAACTTCGAGATACAGAACAATAGTGGCGATAAGACGTTCGGTGTGAATGAGGCTGGCGACCTCGTGGCGGGCGGGTCAATAGTGGCTGGCGCAAACGGGGAGAGCGGCATCCAGATAATAGACGAACAGGGTCAGCCGGTGATAACGGGCTGGGTGATGGACGGCGGGGTGAAGACGGTGCTGTACAGGATAGGGTACAACGAACTTTTCCGATTCTACGACTCGCTGATAAATGTAAGGCTGGGCGGTCTGTCGATAACGTCCACGGCAACGGGGTCGACGGCAACGATAGCCGTGGCGTCGTTCACGGCGACCGTTGTTAATGACAGCGACATGGACGTTGTGATAGAGAGCCGCAACGACTTCGGTGTGTGGTTTGAAGACCCGTTCATTGAGAAACTGGAGCGGACGCCACAGGCGGCCTACGCGGCAGCGCCGGAGAGATTCCCGAAGACGATAGCGGCGCACAGCTCGCAGGGGATAGTGTTTGACGGTGTGAGCATAAGCTATACGGGCGAGGGACTAGTGGGCAGGTACAGCGGACAGATGGGGTGCTGGGTTGTGCTGAACGGTCGGCAGAAGAACGACATGATGCTGTATGTGGGATAAGGACATTTATGATTTGGTGATTTATAATTTATGATTTTGATTCGGCGAAATATCGCCGAACACTGTGGCGGACTGCGCATTACGCATT
>JABUUG010000003.1:23658-25956 GCA_021443285.1 Bacteroidaceae bacterium | reverse complement strand
ATTATCGTCTAATCTTTCAGGCAGATATATTGAAGTGGATTTTGAATATAACGGCATAGTCGTGGCACATAAGAATATATTTGTGCAATAGATAACAAAGAAGGGATTTTTTCTCATAAGTTAGGTTAGAAAAAGGCAGTCAGTCCGCGAGGATAGGCTGCATTTTCACATAATTCAAGTTTTTGTGAGAAAACAAAATTTCAGCCTGTCTCGCGACAGGCTGAAACATTCCTAAATTAATAATCTAAAACCATGAAAAACTCATAATCTTAACCTAACAACTAAAAAAATACTATATACACTATTCCTATGATTATTTCTATCAGAAGTATGACACCCATATACATAAGCGGCTTCGCGTACCATGGGTAAGGCTTTTCTATAATCTCCTTTGACTTGCCCTTTTCTAATTTATCGTATCGTTCTATAACACTTTTCAGTTCCTCCCGAAGATTTTTTATGGTTATGCTGTCCTTGACAAAGTTACTTCTGTCATTAACAGATGATTCATAGACAGAATAATACACAGTGTCTATTACTGCCTGACGTACCATATCATAGGAGCCTCGTTTGTAGTCGCTCTTGACCTCGCGAAACACATTCTTCTCCGTTATTACTTGCTCTGTACGCACCTGCGTAACGGTATCACGGAGCATAATGCTGTCAATGGTTGCTATCGTATCATGCACATATACCTGCTCCGTAACCATCTGCTTCTGCGTAGTGCAGGAACAGAACGCAAGTATGGCAATGATAACGACTATCAGCCATATAATGCAGCCCATACGCATATCGGTCTTTTCCCTCATTCCCTTTATCGCAATGCTTCTATTGCGGCTTCTAACTGCACAATCTTACTGTTAAGCACGCGCCCCTGATTGGCTGAAAGAGGTATATTTGTGGCAGTGCTTGTAAGATTGTCCTGCACATTGGCAACAGTAAGCACATCGTTTCCATTCTTCCTCAAACCTCCAGTGAAGTTGTTTGCCGCAGTCCATATATGCGCCATACCGTCGATATTGCCGTAATACAGCTGTATATCGTTCCAGGTGTTATTTACGCGCTGCACAACACCCCAGTTAGTTGATGAGAAGTCAGCAGGATATAACTGGCAAGAGCCGTAAGCCGATGCCGAGCCATCCTGCTTCTCGCAAAGCCAAGTAAAATGGCATTGCAGAGCTACGGTAGCCTCCCTTTTTATGGGACACTCGCCTGCGGCGAACTTCACAACACCGCAGCACGATGGCTGCCCAGTGCCTGCATTGGCATCACTCAACCACCCCTTGAACTGTGAAAACGTGTAAGCGGTATCGTTGAAGTTGCGCTTTTCAAGTTTCTTTGCCACATTCTCATTGATAAGATTATCGGCAGTCTCACGCTCTGCCTGCTCCGTGCTGATGGCATTAGAGAGTTGTGAGTCCTGACTCTGACGCGCAGAAGCCTCTGTACTAATGGCAGTCTGTAACTGCGTATCTGCGGAAGCGCGTGCTTCCTGTTCCTGTTGCATTGCACTTTCTGCCAATAAGCCCAACTGCGAAGCAGTCTTATCTCCCAACAACTCTACACCATTAATCTTCGGCTTGTTTGACAGTTCCTCGTAGTCCGATGTGCCAGCACCAGCAGCCATTGTCATTGTTATCTGAACTGCCGCTTCCTCTTCCTGTATCTCCGCACCTTCAGGAAGATTCGCCTCTGCGCTATACTCAACAACCGTAAAGGCGTTGCTTGTAGCAAAGCGGTTCTTATCACTATACGCCTCTACGCTATAGCGACCGTTACGCAACAGATTGGCAGGTATATCACACTTGACAACATTGCCTTCAACCTCATTTATGGGCAGTATCTCCTGCTGTAGGGTAGTCTTTACCTTGACAGTCCATTTGTCAGGGTCTATCTCAAACGATATAGGCGCACCGCTTGCATCAACAGCATCAAGCGTAAGAATGAGCATAGCCGCATTGCCTCTTACTATCGTATTTGTGTTTGTCTCGCTCATGTTGTGTAGATATTATATGTTTGCGTATTCTTGTGTTGCATTAAAGCAGGGACACGCCTTGTTAGCGAAATCCTTGTGAGAGCGTATCTTTGCAGACGGGTATAACTTCCGCAGTTCTTTCAGCAGATTCCGCAGACCTTCCTTCTGCTCTGGCGTGCGTGTATCCTTGTAATCATCTGCCTTACCGCTTGCGCCGAGACCGCCGACATAGACAACGCCTATGCTGTTTGTGTTATAGCCGCTGCAATGTGCGCCGACCAAATCAACATCGCGACCACGCCATATACGACCGTCAAGGGTAA
>JABUUG010000003.1:21151-23232 GCA_021443285.1 Bacteroidaceae bacterium | reverse complement strand
GGAAGAAACTACTTCTTCTTACCGCCACCAGTCTTTTTCTTTTTGCCTGTACCGCAAGCCATAGTAGTAAGTATTAAAGGGTTGAACAATTATGTGGACTTCTCGTTATGAGAAAGGTAGTCATCAACATCTTCCGCACAGATATGGAGCTTTGAGGCAATCTCGCCTTTTACAATCTTACGCAGAAATTTCACAATCGGCATATTCGGGAATACTATCAGCATATTGCCTGTTATACTATAGCCTTCCACGAGGCAGATAAGAGCCGCAATGGTGGTAAGACTCCAGTTCTCATTAAAGTCAAGCACCTTGCCGATGCAGACACCGATGAACATCAGTGTGGAATATACTATCAACTTCGAGAAAGACTCTCGCATCAAATCCGATGTAGTGTATTCCTTGCACTTGCACGCCCTCGCTATGCCCCATATACAGTCAAGCACGACCATTATTATTACCGTCTGGAACTCCATACGGTAGCCTGTCAGCATATCTATGATGACATTTATGCCGAACATAAATGCCGTGCCGAGCCAGCCCATGCCAGTCTGCAATAGGGAATACATCTTTGCAAGTGTGTGAAGAAATAACGCTTTCAATGCTGTGTTGATTTGCGTGCAAAGATATATAAAAAGAAGATTTATCCCCAAGCGGTTTTGTCAGTATGACAAAAAAAAGTTCGGAACATGATTGATTAGAGTAACCGCTTTACTATCTGCGCGTTATACTTATCACGGGTGCAGCATAGTTCTGCTCGAAATCACGGCATCGTCTCACGCTGTTCGCAACCTCTGTCTCGCCTGTTATCCTGCATTTGGATAACACCACTGGCAACTGTTCTGGTTTTACAGACAGAGAAGCATTCTTGCAGCACAGGCACTTCACGATATTTGCGTCATCATTCTTTTTTGCCATATTCCTGATAATCCTTACAGGCAGCACACATCTTGCTGCGTGAGACTGTCCTATGCCATGAGCCGCCGCTTCTGTCATCATGCTTGCTGCAATAGCGGTACTTCTGCGTGGCTATGATATAGTAGATGCAGTTACCGCATACAGGCGCATCGGAAACGATATGCTTACGGCAATAGACGTGTGTATTGGTATATGCCATTATTCCGCCTCTATGATGCCGATTATCTTCGTCTCCTCGATACCTATCAACAACGTCTCTGCCATCCCCTTACTGGTATAAGCACCAAAATAAGCCTTCGCGAGATTGATGTCGGTGGCACGGATAAGGAGTGAGAACTTGCTGTGCTTCTCCTTGCCAGTGCGCTCATTGATTGTTATTAGGTCTGCCTTCGCCTTGAAATATTTGTCCGCATCATCTTCCTTGACGGTTATTATCGTCTCATACTTCGCAATCTTCACGGCGGTAACGATGAACTCTACACCCTCTGTTGATAACTCCTCGCACATCATCTTCTCTGCTTCGGAGAAAGACTCTGCCTTTACGAGATACAGTTCGCTAACCGCCTTTGTCGTTCCGTCTGCCTGCAAACGCCCGACCTTTACTTTTACTTCAAAATTCATTGTTAATAAAGTTTATGGTTGATATAATTAACTCTTGCCCAAGTGATGCAATCAAGCATCTGCTTTTCGCTTACCAACTTTTCCAGTTCATCTATAAGCGCAGATGAGTACTTAAATACTGATAGTATCATGTCTGCCTCCTCGCGAGTGAAACTCATGTAGGTATGCGCAGACTCCAATCGCTCAATAATTTTCTCGAAATATTCCATGTGTATTAAATTTTAATCTGTAAACTCTAATTCAAGTTGCGGGTTTTCGTCTGGCAGATACAGACCATTGAGCGCAAGCAGTTTGCGTAATGCCTCGCGGTATGTAACGCCGTTATTCGTGAACTTCATCACCATATCGTAATACTTCGGATATGTCTTGTATAACAACCTCAATCGCGTATCATCTTTATAATGGCAACCGAAGCCACAGGCTACGCAACCAGTACGCTTCGCGCCTTTTGAATAGATGTCCGCAATCTCAATATTACGCTCTTTGATAAATGCCCATATATCCTTTTCTTTCCATATAGATAATGGCAAAGACGATGATTTGTG
>JABUUG010000003.1:17307-21138 GCA_021443285.1 Bacteroidaceae bacterium | reverse complement strand
CCCCCCCCCCTATGAATATATTGCTCTTGACGGAGCATTGACTCATCGGTCATAGTGCCGATGATGGGCGCAAGACCATACAGTTTTGCTATTCGATGCGAAGGTTCTTTCTTTAACTTATCACAGCATTTGTTAGATGTGTCGTATATCTCATCAATAAGGTATCGGTATTTGTCGCGAAGCACAAACATTGATGTCGGGTTAATTATGCCGAGAGCCTTCTTGCTCTTTACAGTGTTCGGGTTCATTCGTATGCAGCGCACATTCTCCGCTATTTCTTTGCTTGCAAGCGGAAAGCCGTATTTCGACCATACCTGACGCGGAGTCATCTTCGGACGGATAATGTCTATGTTATGCCCTTGCGACTGGCACTTGCGGACAAAATGCACGATGTCGGGATATTCGCATCCAGTATTCATAAATACACATTTGATGTCTGGCTTTATCATTTCGCACAGGTGCATCAGTACGGTACTGTCCTTGCCGCCGCTGAAGGCGAGATACACCTTACCCTCGCAGCGTGATATGAACTGGTCTATTGTCGCTAACGAGTGGTCTATCTTCTGGTAAAAACTCCATCCCTGCCGTTCCATTAAAGTCTTTCTATCCATTTTACCATCTAAATAAATTATCCATGTAAACTTTGTATGCCCACCGCTCATGCACAAACACCTTCTCTATAGTGAGGTTGTTTCTTGTGGCGCATAGTGTGCTTCGGTGCTGAATAGCCTTTACCACGGCAAAATCATCGGGCATTGAATACTCGCTGACATATACAGGGAACGGTCTGCTCCGCACCCATTCGTAAAATGCTTTGTTGTCAAAGTCGGTGGTATATCTATGCGTTGATTTGTACGGTGGGTCGGCATATACGGTGCTATTGCTCCAGTCTATATCCACCTTATCGTAACTAACGCCAGACACAGATAATTCGCTTCTGCTGCTCCTGCGAAGGCTGTTGATGCGTTGCATCCGCTCATTGGTTTGTAGCCTGTGGGAGAGCAATCAGCCGTTAGAGGTACGAAACCGTCAACGCCTTTCGCCTTGCAGTAGGCGTTATACTTCGCCATATACTCCTCTGCGTGCTGCTGTATATCCTCTTTTGTGCCGTTGCTCTCGATGCCCATAGCGCGCAGCAATGAGCAATCGTCTTGCAGCCTTGCACGGTGCAGTGCCTCTCGCCACAGCATCTCACTCCTGCTGTATACATAACTGCGCATATTATTAGAGAAAGACCACATCAGCCTTATGTAGGCATCGGAGTCTTTCCTCGCAAAGAACTCTTCCCTGCTTATCCAGCGCGTTTCATCTTTATAGCCGCCGTTATATGCCGTCTGAAACATCTTCGGCACATCGGCATAGATGTCATTCGCGACAACACGCCTGTACTTCCCCGACAGCATAGCGCAGTGAGATATGGCGCAACCGCCAGCAAACAAGTCCACGAAGGTGTTGCTTGGTGGCAGTACAGCCATTATCTCATCCGCTATCTTCTGCTTGCTGCCCATATAAGGCAGACCGTAACTCTCTGTCATTACAAACTAAAATAATTGTCGTTCTTGTATATGTTGTTCCAATCGCTCATTCGCTATCCTATGGTATTGTTCCGATATTTCATACCCTATGAAATGCCTTCCGCACTCCTTTGCCGCGAGTGCCGTTGTGCCTATGCCCATAAAAGGGTCAAGGACAATATCGCCTTCGTTGCTTGACTGCTCTATGAGCAAGCGCATCAGCGGCACAGGCTTCGAGGTATCGTGAAGGTTCTTTCCGTCAGGCGACTTCGGCTTGTCATTCCGTATGCGTATAATGTCCGCTATGCCGCAGTCATTGACCTTCTTCCACCCCCCCCTTATAACAGAACAGGATATACTCGGAGCGCGTCATATATCCAGTGCCGCAGATAGGCAGCACCTTATCCCATATAAGGCTGCGCACGAAATGCAGTCCGCAGCCCTTTATTACTTGCAGGTATTCAAGAAGGTTCACATTATTGCACATGATATAGCAATGCGCCCTATCCTTCAATACTCGCACCACTTCGGGAAGCCATTTGGATATATGGCAGTCGTTATGGTCGAATATCTTGCCTTTAAGTGCTTTCTCCTCTGTCCAGTAGCCGCCCATACCCTTTGCGCTGCCGCGTTTCGTCACGAGATATGGTGGGTCGGTAACAAGAAGGTTAATACTCTTATCTGGGAGCTGCGGCAAAAAGTTCAGGCAGTCGCCATGATATATATAGTCGTATTTCATTTCCGTTTGTCGTCAAAGAAAACATAGTCATTACAGGCTTCGCGGTCGTAATTGGAGAAATACTTGCGAGTGCCTGTTTTGTATCGCTCATTCTTCAACTTGCAATAGCAATGATATGCGCGTACCCGAATAAAGTGGACGCAGTTTCCGCAGCATGGCTGCGCATTGTTGTAAACCTTGCGTCCCTTAACAATATAGTATTTATTGTCTGGTATAATCATTTCCTTTACATTAATGGTTTGTTGCGGTGTAAAAGAAAACATAGTCCGCACAGGAAGCATCGTGCCGTGTGCGATTATACTTCATTATGCCGCTCTTGTGCCGCTCGATATGTATCTTGCAGTAGTACTGGCTGTTGCTCTTCTTGATGAAATGTATGCAGTTGCCGCATACAGGGTTCCCATTGTCAAATATCCTTCGTTTCCACATGGTCATTCATTGGGTTTTATCGCATCAAGCCTTCTGCAATGGCGTATAGCACTACCCAGTGCTATTGAGTACAGGCGTACAGGAAGCATGACATCACTCTTGCCCATACGGTACTTGTTGAACAGGCGTAGCACCTTTACTGTAGCCTTCGCCGTCAGGTATGTGTTTAGCGGCTTATCTGCGAAGAAGCATTTGTTTCCACAGTGTTCGTAATCGTTCTGTATCTCGCACAGACCATAGCCGTAGGTGTCCTCATACCTGAACAGCAGACACTCGCCGCAGTGTTTCACATCTTGTGTCATGACTCGCTGTCTTTTCGTTTGAACTCCTTGCAGAGGAACTTCGCCTTTGTTTTCGCGCCGTTATACAGGCTGCATCTGTATGTGGTGGCGGTAAAGCCTGCCTCCTGCTTCACATAGGCGCATATAGCGCATCGTGGGTCGTCCTTTTTCATAACTCGTTGCCTATCTTCACAAGTTCCTCTCCGTATGTCGCAAAGTGCGCATCTGCAACACATTCGCTCCACTGCACAATATCTCCTTCGTAAATCTCTACGCCATTTTTGTCCTTAACGCAAGTATATTGTCCGATGGTTGTTTCGTCCACATTGTAGTTAGCCACTCGGATGCACGGCACATCTCCGTTTTCAGTGATGCGTATGGTGTGCGTTAAATCTCCGTACACCCATTGCCCATTTTCGGCTCGTTTCGCTCTAAACTTAATTTCTCTATTCATTGTAATCTTTCCCCAAGTTTTATAATAAATACTGGTTTTTCGGGCGCACCCCATTCAGGCTTGCCAACACCTATTTGAATGCTGTCAATTTCAAAAGTCATTGTTCTACTTGTATATCCATAACTGAATTGAACTTGTTGAAAGTTCCGTACTGAATACCCACTATAATTGTAACCCTTTTCAATTGTTCGTTTACAATAGTGTTTAATACAATTATCGCAGTTTTTGACTTGTTCTTTAGTGTAGCAAAAACGCTTTATCCAAAAGTCCTTTAATTCACGATATTCTTCTTTTTTTATACCGCTTTCAATCATTTTGTACCACTTCGCTTTTAGTGGTAGATATAAGGTTTTATTTTCCATTGTTTTCGCTTTTAATAGTTAGTTCAAATGGGCTGTTCTCCCATGTCACTTC
>JABUUG010000003.1:12171-16117 GCA_021443285.1 Bacteroidaceae bacterium | reverse complement strand
GAAAACCTTAATCTTATCTTCTAAACTTTCCATACTTCCACTCCCTCGATAGATTGTTGAGCCATTGCCGTAGTCGGTAAAATCTCTATCACACCATTAACGCTGAATGAATCAAGAACAACGGCGAATTTGCACTTATTAGGTTGGTTTACTCCTTCATTTGCCATTTGGCTCAACGAAGCTGCGCCGTACCAACACCATAGCCTTCTGCATTGTGTCAATTCTACGGCATACTTGTCGCCGCACTCCTCAACTTCATTCAACACTCCATAGAATACGCCTGCACGGTCGCATCTGATAATAACTTTCTTGCCTGTCAGGGCTTTGATTGATTGTAACATAATGTTTGTTTTTTAATTGGTTATTTGATTAGTTTAATTTTGATATTCTTCCCGTTCTTGATTTTAGTCCTGCTCCATATATCCACTGTGTTGCGCAGCCTTCTGCTTGTACGGTCAGCAATCAGGTATGTACCGTAACCCTCAACAGATACTCGCTTACCCATACAGAAGCCTCTGCGTTCAAGGTCTGGAGATACTGCGCATACACCTTGCCTTGCCTGTATTCCGCTGGCGGTCTTACCTCGCAATGAGTAGTAGGTTACATTCACTCTCGCTGTCTGCGCCTGTGCCGATAGCGAGAACAGCATCAGGAAGATTAGAGCAACATCCTTCAATGCTTCAAGGAATTTCTGCTTTTTCTTATATACCGTCTTGCCAATGCGGTAGTGAGTATATCCCTTGCGGTATGTTCCGTCTTTCCGCACTGGAGTATGGTCGCAATAGCCGATGTCATACTGTTTGTTCTCATAACTCGTTGTATGCTCATGCTCCATTGACAGATGCGCCACAAAGGTAAACGGTAGTTTTTTCAATTCTTCCTCTGTCATTTCTCGCAGTCCTTGTGGTTATACTCACGTTCCAAATCCTCCTCAATAGGCACGTATGGCATTTGCTTCGAGGCATTGCGGATAAGGTCATCTATATACCATCTCGCCTTCTTCAAGTCCTCTATATACTTGCTCTGCGCGTCCATTCCATACTCTTCCTTACGACCTGCACGAAGCAGGTATTTTACCGCACTGCCAGTAGGGAAATCAAGGTGTCGTATAATGTCAATGACCTCAACACCGCATTTCTCTTTCAGCCATGTATAATGGCTTGGGTGGTTTACTTTGTCTTCCATAATCGTCATTGTTTTTGTCTTTTCTCGTTTTCAATCATTCTTACCACATCCTGCTTCATGTCCTTTATCCGAAGATTATTGAACATATCCGCATAGTCCTCGCCGCAGTTCCTGCTCGCCCATGCCATATACTCGTTGTATGTCTGCTCATTCACACCCATCTGTATCAGCAGATGCGTGATAATGGTCGATACAGGCTTGCACGCCTCCTTAATCGTATTTTCCGTTTCGAGGTCCTTAACGATTAACTCAACAGTGTTGCGGTCAAGTCCTACAAGTTTCAGGTCTGTCTTAAAGTCGCTGTCAGTAGAGCGCATCGACCCTGCGAACATCTTTACCGCTACATGGAGCAATGCTATCCAGCCCATAAGGTACGGCTTGTTATGGTGCTTACTCACGGCACGCATAGATACCTTCTTGTATATCGTCTCGCGGTAGGCAACCAATTCGGGCGCGTAGAAACACCTATATACAAGCGTCTGGTTCTTGTTCTTTATCTCTGAGCCGTACTCCGAAAAACGTTTTGCGGCAAGACGTTCTATATCGTCAATGCTGTCAATGGCATCCTTGCAGCCCTCTATATCCTGCGGCGTATGTTCCTCCAGCCAGTCGAGAGCATCATGCAGAGAGAGGAAGTACAGCGTGAATGTGTTCATGTAGCGGTGGTCGGCGACAGCAAGCGCATAACGCAAATCATGCGGCAATGCGTTGAAGGTGCTTACGGGCTTCTGCTTCCTCGGCTTTTCCTTTTTGGGTTTTCGTTTCTTTGCGTACATGGTGTATCAGATTAACAGTGTCCGTTTTGTGAATTGCTCGAAATCATCGCAGCACTTGGAGGATATGCTCCGTCTGCGCCTCGTGGCTCTCTCGCCCATAAAGCCGCAGTAGCCGTATGCAGGATTGTCCGTTATGACAAAGTGGGCGCAGTGTCTGCAAGTGGTGTCTGTCATAGCGAGAGCAATATGCGTAATGCGGTTACAACAGCACAGGCAGTGGCGATAATGACCGCAAGCCTGTTGATATGGTGCCTTGCAAGTGTTACCTTTCTGAAGGAGTTGTATCTCGTAAGGGAGAATACTATAAGGCTGGCTATCGTCAGCAAAAAGAAAATAAGTGTTGTCATAGTGATTGAATTAAGGATTGATGAAATGGTTTGCAGTCGTGGGTATCGCGGAAAGCGCATATTTTGCGCTTTGCCTGTTCAAGTTCATGCAGTAGTCGGTTCACATCGTCAGGCTTTATCTCCTCATCAAAGAAATAGCCCTGCGAGGCTACAACCATCCGCAGGGTGTTGTTGTTATGCTTCGCCTTGATAATCATAATTCGTCAGGTATTATGTCGGGGATATTGCCGTTTCGCCCGACTGCCGTTTTGTAAACTCAATGAATCTGTCCCAGTCCTCTTCCGCCTTTCTTTTGGCGATGATGTACTCTTCTTCGGTAAACATTATTCTGTTGTTGTTAAAGGTTTCAGTTTAGGTTGCGGGTTGAAGTCAAGCCATACACCCTTCAGTATTCTGCCTATCTGAACGGTGTTTAGGTCTTTAACGACCCAGTGGTTGTCAAACTCCCTGCTGGCGTAGTACTTGCACCATTCGCCCGTTGTGTCGCGTGTGTATTCGCCTTTTGTGCGCTCCCCTGAATTTATCAGGGTGGTGCGGCACGCCTTGTATGACTTGATGAATACAGCAACCAGCTTCTCGTCAATGCCGAATATCCTTGATATTCTCTGCGGAGTGAAGTCTGGATGCTTGGTGTGATAGTCTATTATCAGTCTGTAATTCTGTAATGCCATATTGTTTGATTATTGTTTTATACTCTGTATGTCTCGTTCTCAAAGACAATCTTTGCCATCATTTCGTTAAACCTGTCCGCTATCCTGTCTCCGTATTTCTCGCGTATCTGCCGCGGTCGCAGATTGGTCGTTACAATAGTCATCAGCTGCTCGTTGTACCGATATGACAGAAGGTCAATGACAGGGTTTAGCACATTGCCGTAGTCAAGCACCTCCGCTGGCTCAAGACCTAAATCGTCAATGGCAAGGATAGGCTGGCTGCATATCTCCTTGAAATGACAATAGTCTGCCTTCTGGTAGTGGCATATCTCTTTGGCATCTATGGTGTAAACAAAAATGCTGCTGCCGAATCTTGACTTCATCTCACAGGCATTTAGCATAGACCTTATTGCATACATCATCGTTGATTTGCCATTGCCAGGCTTTCCACACATCAGTATGCCGCAGCGTTCCTCGCTCGTAATCCATTTGGCAACCTCGCTGATATAACCGTCAAGCATAGCCGAAGGTCTAAACTCCTTCCCCCTGTATGCAACCTCACATTTCAGTGCAGCAAGGATAAAGACCTCTGCCTGTTCAAGGGTAATGTCCAACTTAAAACTTTCCCTCGTAGTCTTTCGCGCAAGTAGCATCGACATAAGTGCCTCGCCGTTTAGCGGATTGTCGTGATTGAAAATCTTTTGCATCGTATGTGTTGTTTATGTTGTTTATCTGTCTCCTCATCCAGTCCCTGAAATGTCTCTTGAAATCGTTGTAGTCCTCATGGGACGTGCCGCCGAGGATGCAATGCTGCTTGAACAGGTCTATATAGCAGAATACGGATTCCATGCTTTTCAGATTAAACTGCATCCCTGCTATCTCGCAATATGACCTGTCATTTTTTAGAGACACGAAAAAGTTTTCTTCGCGCGCGTCGTCGCACTCTTTTTCTTTTTTTATTTCTTTTTCTCTTTCTCTTATTTCTCTT